>DATGCC010000543.1:0-3988 GCA_035312345.1 Rhodothermales bacterium | reverse complement strand
TTTCCTGATCAAGAAATCGCCGTACAGCTCCGGGCCCTATCAGAAAGGCGTGTATCTGGACCACATCGGCCCGAACGGCACGCCCCGCTTTGCAGAAGAGGGCTACATCTTTGTCTATCAAGATGTGCGTGGGCGCTTCATGTCAGAGGGGACTTTTGTCAACATGACCCCGAATCATCCGGGAAACGATCCGGGTACGCCTGTCGACGAAAGCAGCGATATGTACGACACGGTGGACTGGTTGCTGGAGAACATCCACCCAAACAACGGAAAGGTTGGCCTCTGGGGCATTTCCTATCCGGGCTTCTATGCCGCTGCCAGTGTCATTGATACCCACCCTGCCGTGAAGGCCTCATCGCCGCAGGCTCCTATCGGCGATTGGTTCGTCGGGGATGACTTCCACCACAATGGGGCGTTCTTGCTGCAGGATGCGTTCCGGTTTTTCTACCGCTTCGATCACACCGAGCCGACGCCAACCACAGCGCGCCGCAAGAACTTCGAGTTCGGTACTGATTCCGCGTATGACTTCTTCCTGGATCTGGGGCCCTTGAAGAACGCCAACGAGCGATACTTTCACCATGACGTGCCGTTCTGGGATTCCCTGATGACCAACGGCATCTACGATCGCTTTTGGCAGAGCCGCAACATCATTCCGCATATGAAGAACGTCACGGCGAGCGTGATGACTGTGGCCGGGTTGTACGATGCGGAGGATCCGTACGGCCCCATTGCCATCTATCAGTCCACCGAGGAGAACAATGCGGGCATCGACAACACCCTGGTGCTGGGCCCGTGGTTTCACGGCGGCTGGGTGCGAAGTGCCGGTGACCACCTCGGCAATGTCTCTTTCAACAGCGAGACCTCGGTTTTCTATCAGGAGCGCATCGACCTGCCCTTCTTCAACTACTACCTGAAAGACAAAGGTACCCTGGATCTGCCCGAGGTGTATGCCTACGGTTCGGGCAACGACACCTGGCACCAGTTTGAAGCCTGGCCCCCGCCTGACGTGTCACCGGTGTCGTTCTACCTTCGTGAAAACGATGGGTTGAGCACCGAGGCCCCGGAAGCCGAAGGGGCGGATCGCTATGTGAGTGATCCAGCCGATCCCGTTCCGTACACGAAAGAAGTGCGCATTAATCGCACCCGCGAGTACATGGTGGAAGATCAGCGGTTTGCCGGGGAGCGGGACGATGTGCTGGCCTATACGTCGGATGTGCTGGAGGAAGACGTCACGTTTGCAGGTCCGGTCGCGGTCGAATTATTTGTTGAAACGACGGGCACGGATGCCGATTTTGTCGTCAAGGTAATTGACGTCTTCCCCGAGGACGAACCTGAATGGCAAGATGAAGACGACAAGTACCTGCCGGACCCCATGGCGGGGTATCAGATGATGGTGCGTGGGGAGGTCTTCCGGGGTAAATTCCGGAACAGTTTTGAATCGCCGGAGCCGTTCGTTCCGGGCGACGTGGCGCACGTGGCATTCGATACCCCCCACATCCTGCACACGTTTAAGGCCGGACATCGGATCATGGTGCAGGTGCAGAGCAGTTGGTTCCCGCTTATTGACCGCAATCCGCAGACGTTTACGGACATCTACAGCGCTTCGGAAAAGGACTTCCAGGCGGCGACGCACGCGATTCATCGGTCTGCGGAGTATCCTTCGCGCATCACGATGCTGCAGTTGCACGATTAGATTCCATCCTCCTCTGCCAGTGCTCCTTGGCACCCTGTTTCCTCTCCAGGGGTGCCGCCCTTGCAGCATGTCTTCGGGAAGGAGGTGCTCTGAAGCCATATTCACACTATCGTACCCTCTCAACCGGTGACTCCCATGAAAAAGATCAGCTATACGCTCTTTTTGATCGTTGTCCTCAACGCCGTGTTCGTGCTGCCAGCCTCGGCCCAGGAGAACGTGCTGGAGACGCTTGAAGAGGTCGCCGTCATTGAGCAGAAAGTCATGGTGCCGATGCGCGACGGCGTCCGGCTCGCCACCGATGTGTATCGCCCGAAGACGGACGAGCCGGTGCCGATCATCTTTTCGAGAACGCCCTACAACTTTAATGCCTGGCGCGATGGGGAGATGAGCACGCGCACGTACCGGTCGGCCCTGGAAGCGGTGCAGCGCGGCTATGCCTACGTGGTGCAGAATGAACGTGGCCGCTACTTTTCGGAGGGCGAGTGGGACATCCTCGGCACGCCGCTCACCGACGGGCAGGACGCGCTGACCTGGATGGCCGAGCAGCCCTGGTCCAATGGCAACGTCGGGACGCTGGGGTGCTCCTCAACGGCAGAGTGGCAGATGGCCGTGGCGTCGCTGGACCATCCCGCCCACGCAGCGCTCGTGCCGATGGGCTTCGGGGCAGGGGTCGGGCGCATCGGCGACTGGTATGAGCAGGGCAATTGGTATCGCGGCGGAGCGGAGCAAATGCTCTTCTTCTCCTGGCTCTACGGCGTCCAGAACGACGTGGCCCGGCCTACCTTCGGCCCTGACGTATCTCGGGAAGACCTCGTCCGTATCGCCCGCTCCTTCGACCTCGCCCCGGAACGGCCTCAGGTAGACTGGCCAGATGCATTCCGACATCTGCCCGTCACGGACATCCTCAAAAACGTCGATGGACCAGAGGGTATCTACGAGAAAATGATCCGGCGCACGCCGAACGATCCGGCCTGGTATGAAGGCGGGCTCTATCATGACGACATGCCCTTCGGCGTGCCCAGCCTGTGGTTCATGTCCTGGTATGACGTTTCGGTGGGGCCAAACCTGGCGCTGTTCAACCATGTGCGCGAGCATGCGGAGGACCCGGAGGTTGCCCAGAACCAGTTTGCCGTCATCGCACCGACGCTGCATTGCGGGTACCGACGTGCCACCGAAGAGACCATCGTCGGGGAGCGCAATGTCGGGGACGCTCGGCTGGACTACGACGCGCTCATCTATGGATGGTTCGACTACTGGCTCAAGGGCGAGGACAATGGCATCCTCGAAGAGTTGCCGAAGATCCAGTATTACACAATGGGGCTCAACGAATGGCAGACCTCGGATACCTGGCCGCCCGAAGAGGCCGAGATGGTGACGTACTACCTGACCAGTGATGGGCAAGCCAACAGCCTCTTCGGCGACGGCAAACTCACCACGGCCCCGCCGTCTGACACTGAAGACCAGCCCGATGCTTTCACCTACGACCCGATGAATCCGGTGCCTTCTTACGGCGGCAACGTCTGCTGCACCGGCGGAGCCATCCAGGGTGGCTCCTTCGATCAGCGGCAGATAGAAGCCCGCCACGACATCCTCGTTTACACCACCGATCCGCTCGAAGAGGGCGTTGAGGTCACAGGGACGATAGAGATCATACTCTACGTCTCATCCGACGTCAAAGACACCGACTTCACGGTGAAGCTGCTTGACGTGTATCCCGACGGTCGTGCGTACAACCTTGATGAAACCATCCAGCGCACCCGGTACCGGGAGGGCTACGACCAGGAGGTCTTCATGGAGGAAGGGCAGGTCTACGAGATAGCCGTGAGCCCGATGTCCACAAGCAACTACTTTGCGCCGGGGCATCGTATCCAGATCGAAGTGTCGAGCAGCAATTTCCCCCGTTTCGTGCGCAACCTCAACACGGGCGGCACCAACTACGATGAGACGGAAGGTGTGGTGGCACACAACCAGGTGTACCACTCGGCTACCTATCCCTCTCAGATTCTACTGCCGATTGTAAACCGAACAGATGGTACCCAGTGAAGGCGGGTTCTTGCTGACGCGTCCATCTCCTTCGCGTTATGACCGTTGGCCGTGTTGCTACGTCCCAGGTCCAGAACGGCCAGGTGGGTAGCATGCCGAGACGGTCTCACTCGTCAATGGGAGGCTAGGGTTTAGCCCTCTAAATACACCGCTTCATCCACGAAACACACAAGTTGTTCGCAGGCACGGACGTAGGCGGCGGGTAGCGCGGCGTCGGGATTGTCGAGGATGGTACGCAGGGCGTCGTGTTTT
>DATGCC010000542.1:0-3887 GCA_035312345.1 Rhodothermales bacterium | reverse complement strand
TTTGGCTGGGCCACACCAGCACTCATGGCACTCTTCACCCACACCGTCGAGCGCCGCACGGGCCAGGCTATGCGTGGTGTGGGTCCGGTGCTCGTGCTGGTCCTGGTGCTGGCGCTGCTGGCCTATCCTCCGTTTCTGCTCTGGGGCTATGCGCCCGCTGTGCTTGGCACGGCCCGGCTGCCCCTCTCCGTGATGGCAGCAGGCTTCAACGTGCTCGGGTGGTATGCTTTCGCCATCGTCTATGCGCGGGCCACGCGCGGCGTGCAGCGGGATGCTGTGCTGTGGATATGCGACCTCGCGCTCTTTTTCCTCGTCTTCTCGACGTTGGGTGCGTGGGGGTTGCCAATCACGCAAGCGCTTGGTGTTGGCACGGAGCCGTTGAAGGCCGCCCTCACCCATGTTTTCCTCGATACCTTTGGTGAGGGCTGGTTTGTGCTCGGGGTATTGGGGCTGGCCTATGCTGCTGCCGCCGAGACGAGACGCCCTGTGGCGCGCTGGCCGGTGCTTGTCGCGGCTTTGGGGATTCCTTTCACGTTCGCGTTGGCGCTACCGGCTGGATTCGTGCCACCGCTCTGGACGTGGCTGGCGCGCTTCGGGGGCGTGGCTGTAGCGGCGGGATTGCTCGCAGCGGTCGTTGTACTGTGGCGGCGGCTTCAAGGGCATCGCGTGGGATGGCTCTGGCACATCGCGCTCACGCTGCTTGCGCTAAAGGCGGCGGGGCAGTTTGTGGTGGCCGTCGTGCCAGGGATGGACTGGGCATCGCTCCACGGGCTGCGCATCCTTTACCTCCACCTCATGCTGATCGGCTTTGTCACGCTGGGGCTCTTCGCTGCTGCTGAAGCGGCGTTTGAGGTGATCGGTTCCGTTGGCTTGAAAGCGATGGTGGTAGCGGTGGCTGTTTTGCTCGCTACACTCGTTCCGCTAACCGGGCTCTGGCCCACGGCGCTTAGCGGAACATGGGTCCTTTACGCGGCGGCGATAGCTGCGTGCTTGCCCGTGCTGGTGGGAATGTTTGTGCTGGGAAGGCTCCTGCTCGGCCCGTTCGACAAGAAGCGGGCACTGTGAACCAGCGGTGACCGGGATTTTTTTGCCTGTCTCTACGTTCAAGCCGTCTGTTTGTGACTTTGACCATCGAGCCAGCCGACCTGTGAGCACACGCGACACCGAGACCTTGCGCGGGCCAGACGCCCCGTCCAACTTCATCAGCGATATCATCGAAGACGACCTGGAAGCCGGGCGGCGGCAGGTCGTCGTGACGCGCTTTCCGCCGGAGCCGAATGGTTATCCGCACATCGGCCACGCCCAGAGCATCTGCCTCAACTTCGGCCTCGCCCAGGAATACGGCGGGCGCTGCCACCTGCGCTTTGACGACACCAACCCCGAAACCGAAGACCTGGAATATGTCGAGGCGATCAAGCGCGATGTAAAGTGGCTCGGCTTCGACTGGGGCGAGCACGAGTATTACGCCTCGGATTACTTCGAGCAGTTGTACGACTGGGCCGTGCAGTTGATTAAAGACGGCAAAGCTTACGTCGAGGATCTGAACGAGGAGGAGATCCGCGCCTACCGGGGGACGGTCACCGAGCCGGGCCGCCCGAGTCCGTACCGCGACCGCTCGGTGGAGGAAAACCTCGACCTGTTCCGCCGGATGCGCGACGGCGAGTTCGAGAACGGCGCACGGGTGCTGCGGGCAAAGATCGACCTGGCCTCGCCCAACATGAAGATGCGCGACCCGCTGATGTACCGCATCCGCCATGCCCACCACTACCGGCGCGGCGATGCGTGGTGCATCTATCCGTTCTACGACTGGGCGCACGGGCAGAGCGACGCCATCGAGAACATCACCTATTCGATCTGCACGCTGGAGTTCGAGAACAACCGCGAACTCTACGACTGGTACCTCGACAACCTCGGCATCTCCCCGCGCCCGCGCCAGTATGAGTTCGCCCGCCTCAACGTCGAGTACACCATCACGAGCAAGCGCAAGCTACTGCAACTGGTGCAGAACGGCTACGTGAGCGGCTGGGATGACCCGCGCATGCCGACGATCTCCGGGATGCGGCGGCGCGGCATCACGCCCGCTGCGCTGCAGGCCTTTGCCAAAAGCGTCGATGTGACGAAGGTAAACGGCCGCACCGACATCGCCCGGCTGGAGTACTGCATTCGCGACGACATGAACTACCGCGCGCCCCGCGTGCTGTGCGTGCTGGATCCGCTGAAGGTCGTCGTCACCAACTACCCGGAAGGCGAGGAGGAATGGATCGACGCCTCGTACTGGCCGCATGATGTGCCCAACGAAGGCACACGCCAGGTGCCGTTCTCGCGTGAACTCTACATTGAGCGCGAGGACTTCAAGGAGAACCCGCCCAACAAATACAAGCGGCTGGCTCCAGGCCGCACCGTGCGGCTGCGCCACGGCTACGTCATCACCTGCGATGAGGTCATCAAGAACAAGGCGGGCGGGATCACCGAACTGCGCTGCACCTACGATCCCGACACCCTCGACACCAACCCGACAGACGGGCGCAAGGTGTGGGGCGTGCTGCACTGGGTCTCTGCCGACCACAGCCTGCCTGCTGAGGTGCGCCTCTACGACCGCCTCTTCCGCAACGCCGATCCCGATGACGGCGAGGAAGACTTCAAAGAAAACCTCAATCCTGACTCGCTGACCCTCCTCAAAAACAGCCGCGTTGAGCCAAGCGTGAAGGATGATGCACCGGACACCCGCTACCAGTTCGAGCGGCAGGGGTACTTCTGGCAGGACCCCGAAGACTCGTCGCCGGACCTGCTCGTGTTCAACCGGATCGTCACCCTGCGCGACGCGTGGGCGCGGATGACCGAGGACAAGCCCGCGCCAAAGCAGGAGAAGCCCAAGGTCGAGTCCAAACCCACGCCGCCGCCAGAAAAGCGCGATCCGACGGAGGACCTGACGCCCGCGCAGAAAGAAACGCTGCTGCGTTACACCGACGACCTCAACCTGCAACTCGACGACGCCGTCATCTTCGCCAAAGACGCCGATCTCGCCGCCTTCTTCGAGGACGCGCTGGCGGCGCACGACAACCCGCAAAGCATTGCCAACTGGATCATCAACGAACTGCTGCGCGAGATCAAGGACACGACGCTCGCCGAAGTACCGTTCGACGGGGCCAAACTGGGCCGTCTCGTTGCGCTCATTGACGACGACACCATCTCAGGACGCATCGCCAAAGATGTGTTCGACAACATGCTCGAAACCGGCGACGACCCGGCAGCCATCGTGGAGCGCACGGGACTCAAGCAGGTCAGCGACACCGATGTGCTCGAACCCATGATCGAACGGTTGATGGAGCAATTCCCCGACAAGGTAGAAGCGTATCGGGAGGGCAAAATCGGCCTGCTCGGCTTCTTCGTCGGCCAGGTCATGCGTGAGACGAAGGGGCAGGCCAACCCGCAACTCGTACAGGAACTGGCAAAGGAAAAACTTGCTACATGACAAGCATCATGTAATATTTTTATAAATAAATAAGGATTATTGAATCAATCTCCTAAATTTATTAAATTTTCCTGCGATACAATGGGCATCGGTAACTTATCTCAATGCATCGCATGGACCTCACAGCCATTCCATTCCGGAGGGCCACCCTCGAAGGCAGCCGTCTGTACCTGACCCATTTACAGACCGCCCACATTCACACACATTTTCGGTGGAACAACGATCCCGAGTTGCATTGCCTGGAAACGGCACATCCGTTCGAGCCTGAATCGTTTGGCAGCTTTGCTCAGCGGTTTCGGGAGCTGCGCCCCAACGATTCTCAACGTGGCTACGACTTCGAGATTCACCTGCGCAAAGACGGCCCCTCTAAGGATACACTCGTCGGCGTTGCTTATCTCGCTAATGTAGATCTTGC
>DATGCC010000541.1:0-3109 GCA_035312345.1 Rhodothermales bacterium | reverse complement strand
CGGCGGTATGAGCCAGCCCACGTTCAATCCGACGACGGAAGCTGCGCCACGCCAAGCCAAAACTTTTCGATCCGCTCGATGACACCAGCGAAGGCATCCAGATCTTTGGGCTTGGTGATGAAAGCCGTCGCCTGGAGGTCGTAGGACGCCGCTGCATCCCCGTCCGCATCCGAGGTGGTGAGCACGACTACAGGGATGGGGCGCAGGTTTTCATCTTCCTTGATGTGTTTCAAGACTTCCAGCCCAGACATTTTGGGCATTTTCAAGTCCAGCAAGATCAGGCTGGGCCGTCTGCTCTTTTCGTAGGGCGGTTCGCGGCGCAAATATTTGAGGGCTTCTACGCCATCCTTAACCGTGTGCAATTCGTGCTTGCGGTCACTTTTCTGGAGCGCGTTCTCGATGAAATAAATATCATCGGTGTTATCTTCGATAAGCAGGATCGTCCGTTTCTGCCGTGGATTGCTGTAACTCATAGGCTATTACGCAGGCAATGAAACAAAGAGGGCGGTGTGGATACAAAGGGGGTTTTTTGAGCGTAGATGGAGGTCCATACTCTATGTTATGGCGAAGGCTAATATAGCTGGGTCGGGTAATCTCAACAAATATAAACGCTGCGTAACAGAAATGGAACATTTGAAGCCATCAGTAATCTGTTTTTAGAAGACCTATCCTGATGCATGTTGCTCCCACTTGTCCCCTACGCAGGCGATTATTTTGACGACTGAACTCATCCCGCTTGGCACGGCATCGGCGATTCCGGCACAGGGGCGGCACCTCTCGGCATTGGCCGTGCAGCGGCAGGGTGCCGTTTTGCTCTTCGACTGTGGCGAGGGCACGCAGTTTCAACTCATCCGGGCCGGGCTGAAACGTTCGCGCATCGACGCCATTTTTATCACCCATTTCCACGGCGATCATTTCTACGGCCTCATGGGGTTGCTGTCTACGATGGCCCTGCTCCACCGCACCGAGCCGCTGACGGTGGTAGCGCCGGAGGGCCTCGAAGCCATCCTGGGCTCGCTCCCCGGCCTCGTTAATGACGGGCTACCTTTCGAGGTGCACTTCGTAGAAATTGCAAAAGGTTGCGACCACGCTATCGTTGCAGAAACCGAGGTGTACACCATCGAGGCGCAGCCCTTGCAGCACCGTGTGTTTACCATCGGGTATCGCTACCAGGAAAAGCCACGCCCCGGCCATCTCGATGTGGAAAAGGCGCGGGCCATGGGCATCACGGATTATCGCTACTACCGCGACCTCAAAGCCGGGAAAGCCATTACGTTGCCGGATGGGCGCACCGTGCAACCCGATGAGGTAGTCGGGCCACCGCAGCCCGGTGGTTCGTTCGCTTACGTGACCGACACCCAACCCTGTGAGGCGGGTATCGCGCTCGCCCGCAAGGTCGATGTGCTCTATCACGATGCAACCTTTGGTCAGGATTTGCGGGGGCGCGCTCTTGATACAGGGCACTCCACAGCCCGCGAAGCCGCCGAGGTAGCCCGGCGCGCTGATGCTCAGCAGTTGCTACTCGGTCACTTCAGCGCCCGCTACAAAACACTCGACACCCTGGTCGAAGAAGCACGTGCTGTTTTTCAGAACACCGAAGCGGCTGAAGAATTAAAGCGATACGTTTTGCGTGAAACGTGATGCGTGTTGCGTGAAGCGCCTTGTTTCAGCCGTGCAGCAGGGCACCTCCACGCAATACGCGACACGCAACACGAATCTCCAAACCCAGCAGGACGTGGCGGAAAAGAAAGCGGACCAGACCAAAAAAGAAGAGCAAGACCGCAACCGCATCGACGGGCACTTGCTGCGGCGCATTATTTCGTACCTGATGCCGTACAAGGGCTGGGTCGCCCTGGCGTTTGTGCTGGTGATGATCGGGGCGTTCCTGGGGCCGCTCCGCCCGAAGCTGGTGCAGATCGCCATTGACGACCACATTGTGGAAGGCGACCTCACGGGCTTGCAGACGATCATCCTGTTCCTGGTCGGTGCGCTCGTCTTGGAGGGCGTGCTCTCGTTCGTCAACGTCTACCTGACGCAGTGGATCGGGCAGCGCGCCATCTACGATGTGCGGACGAAAGTGTACCGCCACATCCAGAAGCAACCGCTCCGCTTCTTCGACCACACGCCGCTCGGCAAGCTCATCACACGCACCACCTCGGATGTCGAATCGCTCAGTGATGTGCTCTCGGCGGGTATCGTTACCATCCTGGGCGACCTTTTCCGGTTGATCTTCATCACCGCCTTCATGTTCTCGCTGAACTGGGTGCTGGCCCTGGTGACGCTGGCGGTGATGCCGCTGATGATCTGGGCGACGTTCTGGTTCAAGCGCAAGGTGCGCGATCAGTACCGCGAGACGCGCAAGCAGGTGGCCCGGCTCAACTCGTTCTTGCAGGAGCACGTCTCCGGGATGAGCATTGTGCAGCTTTTCAACCGCGAGAAAGAAGAACTGCGGCGGTTCAAGGCCATCAACAACGATCACCGCGTCGCGCAGATCAAGACCATTTTTTACTTTGCGCTGTTCTGGCCCGCCGTTGCCATCATCTCGGACATGGCGCTGGGGCTCGTGCTCTGGTTCGGCGGGTTGCGGGCGATGACGGGGACGCTCACGCTCGGGGTGCTGATTGCCTTCATCCAGTATGCCCGCCAATTCTTCGAGCCGATTCGCAACCTCTCGGACCAGTATAACACGCTCCAAAGCGCGATGGCCGGAGCCGAGCGCATCTTCGGCCTGCTCGACCTCGACGAGTCGCTGCCCGAGACCGACGAGCCTGTGCCCGTCGCCCGTTTCAAGGGGCGCATCGCATTCAAAAACGTCTGGTTCACCTACGACCAGTTGCCTGCCGATTGGGCCGAGGAGGGCACTGAGCCCAACTGGATCCTGCGCGACGTGTCGTTCACCATTGAGCCGGGGCAGTCGGCAGCGATTGTGGGTGCGACGGGGGCAGGGAAGACGACCATCATCAGCCTGCTGCTTCGGTTCTACGACATCCAGAAGGGCCAGATTTTAATCGACGGTGTAGACATCCAGCGCTACGCGTTGCGCGACCTGCGGCGGCATATCGGCCTTGTTTTGCAGGATGTATTTCTTTTCTCCGGCTCCGTCGAGCGC
>DATGCC010000540.1:0-4911 GCA_035312345.1 Rhodothermales bacterium | reverse complement strand
AACGCAAGGCTATCGACACACGCCCGCCATCGATACGTCGAAGGCGCTGATGACAGCACTTAGCCAGACGACCGAGTTTCAGTTCGACATCACCGAAGACCTCTCGCAGCTCAACAACGAGACCCTCGCCAACTACGACCTGCTTTTCTTTGCCAACGCGACGCTCCGGGTAGATGGCGCAGGCTCCAGTGACGCAGCGACAGGCGGCGGGTTGATGGGCTCGTGGCGCACGTACGAGGTCAATCTCGATACGCCACAGGGTGCCATGCAAGGGCGCATCGCACTCGATGGCAGCCCTGAAAGCCTACGGGGACAGATTCAGTTCGGCAGCTTCCCGCCCTCGCCTTTGATTGATGTAAACCTGGACGGATCGACCCTCGCTTTTAATTTTAATGCCGGAGACTACGGTGTGATGTCCGTGGAGGCAACGCTGGAAGACAATACGTTTGATGGCAAAATGACCGGAGCAGGCGGTGCCCCGCTCCCCTTGCCCGGCACCCTCTTGACTGAACCTGATCAACAAACCCAGGCAGCAGAGCCGGAAGAACAAGAAGGCGTGACGGAAGCGCAACTCACCGCGATGATGAACTTCCTGCGAGCAGGCAAAGGCATCGTCGGTGCCCATTCGGCGCTGGATGCCCTGTATGAATCGGACGATTACCGGGCGATGGTCGGCGGCGGCCTCTTCGAATCACACCCATGGACGCAACCGGTGACCATCATCGTCGAAGAAGGCGACAACCCGGCGATGCAGCACTTGGGCTCCAGCTTCAGCATCCATGACGAGATCTATGTCCTCGACGCCAATCCGCGCTGGAACAGCCGCGTACTCGCGTCGCTGGACATGAGCAGTGTAGAAGTGCAGGGCGATCCTGCCGGGCCCGAGCGTAATGATTATCCGATCTCGTGGATCCGCAACCACAATGGCGGGCGTGTCTTCATGACCAAGCTGGGCCACTTCCCGGATGTCTGGCAGACCCCTGCGTATCTCCAGCACCTGCTGCAAGGTATGCGCATGGCAGCGGGCCGCATCCCGGCGGACTTTTCTGGCCACCGCGTCAAAGAGGTTCTCTCCGAAAACGTCTGGCCCGATGACATCGCCGTGGACGAGATGGGCAACGTCTGGATTGCCGAACTGCGCGGCAAAGTCCATCGCTACGACGCTACTTCAGGTGAGACACAGCAGATTGCCCACCTGCAAACGACCGACCCGACCAAGATTGAGCACGGCCTCTACGGCATTGAAGTCGATCCGAATTTCTATGAGGGCGAGCCGTACGTTTACCTCTATTATGCCGAGCCAGAAACCTTCATCAACACCCTCTCCCGCTACACCTACGCCGACGGGCAACTCGACCTTGCGTCTGAGGAAATGCTCCTGCGCGTGCCTACCGAGCCGCAGTGCTGCCATCAGGCGGGTGACATCGAGTGGGGCCCCGATGGCACGCTCTACCTCTCGACGGGCGACACCGGCATGAGCGAGACGCGGCCCGACTGGGAAATCTCGGAAGAGCGGATTGAAGCCTTCAAGGAACGCGAAGGGTTGAAAGACATCCACTGGTCCCGCCTCGTGGACTCAGAGCGGTCGGCGCAGAACCTGCAAGACTTGCGCGGCAAGATCCTGCGTATCAATAAGGACGGTACTATTCCGAAGGACAATCCGTTTTTCGGTGAGCCGGGCATCCGCTGGGAGATCTACACCTACGGCTTGCGCAACCCGTATCGGTTCAAAGTGGATCAGCAGACGGGCGTGCTCTACGTCGGCGTCGTCGGGCCGGATGCGTCATTCGACTATGATGAGTACAACATCTCGGCCAACGGCGGCGAGAACTTTGGCTGGCCGCGCACCCTCGGCAAACTCTTCTTCAACGAATGGACACCGGACAAGATAGCGAACTACAACCCACCCCTCTGGGAATACACCTACGAAACCGGCGGGCGCTCTGCCTCTGTAGGCCCCATCTACCGGCACACCGGGCCGGGTGCCTTTCCAGATATCTTCCAGAACAAAATCATCCTCAGCGACTGGGCGCGGCGCTGGATCAAATGGGTGGATGTAGAAGACGCCACCTTTGTGAGCGACACCGCCGAAGACGTACGCCAGCAAGTGCCGGTCATCGAACTGCCTGCCAAACGGTTTACGCAGATCAAACAATTTGACCAGCTTGCCGAGACAGCCCCGATCTCGATAGAACTCGGCCCCGATGGCAGCATCTACGTGGCTGAATTCGACGGCTTCTGGGATGCAGGCCCCAATTCCAAGGTGACGCGCTACCGCTGGGTGACGGGCAATGAAGACCCCATCGGCGAGGCAACCTTCGAAACGGTACCAGGCCAGCCGCGCACCATCCAGTTTGACGGGTCCCGCTCCTACGACCCCAACGTGGATCCGATCACCTTCACCTGGGATTTTGGAGACGGAGCAACCAGTACTGAAGCACAACCGACACATACGTATGCCAACGCAGACCAGTATGACGTTCGGTTGGTCGTGACGGACACGAACGGGGCAACTTCCAAACCGTTGGTGTTGGCCATTGAGATTCCCGGACAGGAGGATCTTGCCGAAACCTCTGCACCGGCTGCGCCTTCAAGCGATAGCGAACAACGTTGATACGGTTCGACCTATCCCTGTGGAGTTATAACGATGCGATCACCTTTTTCCCATTGGTCCGGCTGGCTACGCCTCGGAGCCTGTTTACTGGTGCTGCCACTCGCGTTTTTTGGCGTGCACCTTCATCACCTTCAAACGCAGGACACGTCGGCTCCGTCAGCAGGGCCCCCTGCCTGGAGCAGTCCGCAACCCGCCCTGGCCTACAGCGGGGATCCCGACGGCGAAAAGATTTATGTATCCCGTTGTATGTCCTGCCACCAGACCAACGGACAGGGCATCAACGGCGTCTTTCCCCCGCTTGATGGGACGGACTGGGTCGTGGGCGACAAGGGCCGCATTGTCCGTATTGTATTGCACGGAATGATGGGCGAAACGACCGTCCAGGGCAAGGTATACAGCGGAGCCATGCCGCCATGGGGCACCTTCCTGGATGACGAGCAGGTCGCCGCCGTGGTGACGTACATCCGCAGCAGTTGGAGCAACGAAGCCGATGCTGTTTCCGCCAAAGAAGTAGCCCTGGTGCGCGAGGCGACCAAAGAGCGCAAGACGCCATGGACCGAGGAGGAATTGAAGCAAGAAGACAACCTCGGTATTCCCGGTCAGCAACAGGGTTTCCCCAATGTCCTGGGAACCCCTCCCGACTCAACAGGCCGCTAGAACCATAAACCAGTTACCAGGAACTACCAACCCTACCGTGACCCCTGTCTCTCGCATCAAAATGGCTCCCGGCGGCCCCACTTTTTCCCGGCTCACGCTGGGCCTGTGTCGGCTGGCAGAGTGGGAGATGTCCTCTGATGACTTGGTGCGGTTGATTCACACCTGTCTTGACCGGGGTCTTACCACGTTCGACCACGCCGACATCTACGGCGAGTACCGGTGCGAGCGACTCTTCGGCGAGGCGCTGGCGCAACTGCCGGGCTTGCGCGAGCGGATGCAACTCGTCACCAAATGCGGTATCCGGCTCGTCTCGGATGCCTTTCCTGAGACGACGATCCAGCACTACGACACGAGGCGGACGCACATCATCGCGGCGGCCGAGCGCTCGTTACAAGCCCTGCGTACGGATCGCCTCGACATGCTGCTGATCCACCGCTCCGATCCCCTGATGGACGCCGACGAGGTGGCCGAAGCTTTTACGCGGCTGCACGAGAGTGGTAAGGTGTTGCACTTCGGCGTGTCGAATTTCTTGCCGCATCAGTTCGACTTGCTGGCGTCGCGGCTGCCGTTCCCGCTGATGACCAACCAGGTGGAATGCTCTGTGCTGCACATGGATGCGTTGCATGACGGCACGCTCGACCAATGCCAGCAGCTCCGCATCGCACCGATGGCATGGTCACCTTTTGGCGGCGGACGGTTGTTTACGGGCGATGACGAGCAGGCGGTGCGCGTACGGCAGGCCCTGCAAGATATCGGCGATGAGTTGGGCGGGGCCAGCATGGATCAGGTGGCGCTGGCCTGGCTCCTCAAGCACCCCTCCAACATTCTCCCCATCATCGGCACAGGCCGCTGGGATCGCATTGAGCAGGCCATGGGTGCCGAAGCGCTGGACCTGACCCGCGACCAGTGGTTTACCCTCTGGACGGCCTCCACCGGCGCTGGCGTCCCGTAAAGCGGGATGCATGACACCGGCATTATGGCTTCCGCTTGGCCTTCTCCCATCGTTGTCCGGGTCCGGCTCACAACTACGGCACTTCCTCCACAGGTGCGCCCGCCAATGACACATCATCGGCACTGGCGTCGTCGGGTAACACCTTGTCCTTGAAAAACAGGCCGAAGAAGATCATCACGCCGAGGGCAAAGACCGCAGGCACGAGCCAGAACGTCTCGAACTGCTCCAGCGTCAGTGCCTCAGCACCACCTGCCAGGAAGCTATTGTAATACTCGCCTACGCCCCACGCCCCGATGAACATGCCCACGCCGTAGGTGGCAAAGACGAGGAACCCCTGCGCCTGCCCCCGTATGGAGGCCGTCGATTTCTTGTCTACGTAGATCTGTCCTGTGACGAAGAAGAAGTCGTAGCAGATGCCGTGTAGCGCCACGCCAACGATGATGAGCCAGAACGTAGGTGCGGGCGCAGCGAGGACGAACAGGGCATAGCGTAGCACCCACGCGCCCATCCCAATGAGCAGCATCTTCTTCACGCCGAGGCGCACGAAGAACAGCGGCATCAGCAGCATAAAGATTACTTCTGACATCTGCCCGATGGACATCCACCCCGCTGGCGCTTCGGCTCCTGCCACGCCCAAGAAGACAGGCGCATACGAATAATAAGCCGCCAGCGGAATGCAGATGAGGAA
>DATGCC010000539.1:0-4186 GCA_035312345.1 Rhodothermales bacterium | reverse complement strand
TCCTGGTCGAACCAGGAGCCGTGCGGGTTCCACTCTTTGCAATACACCGAAACGGGATCGGCTCCGGTGAGAAAGCGAGCCGCGTCAAACGTGTGGATCGCCATGTCGAGCAGGAGGACATGCGGCATGTGATACCGAAACCCGCCCATGTGCGCGCCGATGTAGAAATCGCTGTTAATCGTCGTGAGCGTGCCAATTTCACCAGAGGCCAGAAAAGCCTGCAACCGCCGGATGTTGGGATCGAAGCGCCTGTTCTGCATGACGGCATAGATGCGCCCGGCTTCGTCGGCAGCAGCCACCATACGGCGGGCCTCCTCCATCGAATCAGCCATCGGCTTCTCACCGAGCACATGGCAACCGTGCTGCAGCGCTTCAATGGTGACGTTGGCGTGGGCAGTGGGTACGGTGCAGTCAAACACAATGTCTGGTTTGGTGTGAGACAGCACTGCCTCCAGATCCGCATCCACAATGACCTCGTCCAGCTCGTTTTCCACCGCCTGCGCCTCGGCGACCGTTTCATCGAGATCGACCAGCGCGACGAGATCGACGCTGTCCATCGTGGTGATGGTCTTCAGCCATACATTGCTGATGTCGCCGCACCCAACCAGGACGGCGCGTAGTTTGTCAGACATACTTTTTCAGGAATGAGATTAAGCGACGACGCCTGCAGGCTGCATTTCGATGACCGGGGTGCCATCGCGCTCGACCCAGATGCCACAGGGGCCGCCTTCCTCACTGGCGGCCAGCGTCACCTCTGTGCCGTCCATGCGGAGCACTGGATGATAATAATCTGCCACCTTTTCTGCTGAGGCTCCGATGTAATGCCCAATGAGCGAACGCCGGAATCGATGCTCGGTGCCATTCGGGAAGCTGCCATGGATTGCAAGACCATTGAAAAACAGCACATCGCCTGGCTGCATATCAACGGGCATCGATTCCTGCCCATCTTTCATTTGCACAGCCACATCGGTGAAACTCTGCGAGGTGTCTGCCTGCTCCGTGCAGAGGAGTGGCAACAGATGGCTACCCGGCACTACGCGCATGCAGCCGTTGGCTTCATCGCACGCATCCAGTGCCATCCAGGCGGCCATGCAGGTGCCCGGCTGCACGCGCAGAAAATGCTGATCCTGATGCAGCGCCTGGCCGCGGGCCCCCGGCGGCTTGAAATACAGCATTGTCTGCACAGCCAGTGGTTCGTCGTCCATTAACGAAGTGAGCACCTCACGCAAGCGCTCGTCCAGCATCCACTGAAAACTCCGCTGGTCCCAACGGTGCATGTGGATCATGCGCGGGTATCGCTTGAGCGGGTCGTCGCTGGTGAGATCCACCCCTGCCATGTCACCGGGATAGGTCCCGGCCGCGCGTAGATCCATGAAATGCTGCTTGTAGCTCTCGGCTTCTTCTGCCGAAAAAAGCCCGCGCACGACGACGTAACCGTCCTGCTCAAATTGCTTCCGATGTGCTTCTGTGATAATGGGCATGGTCGTGTGGTTGTGTCTTTTGGTTCTTGTACGGCGGACGGACACGCGGGTCCGTCCCTACAACTGTCATGTTTGAGGCGGATCGATATTCTTCTCCCTTTCCCCCTCTCTCCCCTTCTCTCTTTCCTAATACCGTCCGTCTCTCACCTCGAAATGCGTGGGTTTGTTCAATGTGGTTCCGCCATGTTGCACCCAGTGGGCTGTCCAGCGCAGCATTGTTTCAAGAGCGGTCGAGGGCTTGCCAAGTGCGGCGATGGCACGAGCCGGGTTGCTTAGCAGCGCCGTCTCGGCTTCGATGCCGACGATCTCCACCGGGCGATCCATCAGCGCGGCGAGGCGTTGCGCCAGCTCCCGGATCGACAGGACATTCTGGCCGGTCAGGTTGAGCGCGATGGAAGGTTGCATGGTCAGGTCTAGCGCCCGCACGATCATCTCGTTGGCATCGCCCTGCCAGATGCAATTCAGATGACCCATCGTCACATCCACCGGCTCGCCCACCGCAATCTTTTGCGCCAGATCGACCAATACACCGTACCGCAAATCGACGGCATAGTTCAGCCGAATGAGTGCGACCCGTGTCCCATCGCGTTCGGCGGCATATTCAAAAATCCGCTCGCGAGCGACAGCGGCGTTGGCATATTCACCCAGCGGCGTCAGCGCGTCCGTCTCTACCGAACCGCCCTGCGCCACTGGCACCAGCGGATAGACGTTGCCTGTGGACAGCGCGACGATGCGCGCACCGGCATACCGCTCGCTCACCCGATCCGGCACCAGCGTGTTGATGGCCCAGGTCCGCGCCGGGTTTTGCCGCGTTCCAAACTTCATCCCGACAAGGTAGATGACATTCTCCGCGTCCGGCAGAGCTTCCACGGCAGCCCGATCCATCAGGTCGCAGGCCAGCGTTTGCACGCCCCGCTCGTCGAGCCAGGCTTGGGCGTTCGGATCCGAGAAGCGGCTGACGGCGATGACGTCCAGGTTGTGCCCGGCTTCCTCGGCGGCGCGGCGCACCTGCACGCAGAGTGAGGGGCCCATCTTGCCCCCCGCACCCAGCACGACCAGCGGTCCGCGCAAGGTCTGCACGAATGCCTGCAACGCCACCGTTGGGCGCGTCATCACCTCGTCTAGGTTGGCTTCGGTCTCGATATGTGAGGGTAGGGTTGGCATAGCGCAGAATCGGGGTAGATCAAATTAATTGGTGCCATATATAAAACAATATTTCATTTGTTAATCAACATACAGATATTGCGTTCACAAATGCCAGTCCTCCCGCAACAGATTACATCCGTTCCATATGCAAGCCGACGCTGTCGTTTTCACCGCACCCAACACGGTCGAGTTCACAAAAATCACCTGTCCTGATCCTGGCCCCGGCGATGTGGTTGTCCGCATCACGCACTCGTGGATCAGCAATGGCACCGAGGGTTCGTACCTGCGTGGCGAACGCATCGCCGGCGATACGCCGTACCGCGAGGGCGATCCGTGGCCGTTCCCCGTGGTGGCGGGCTATCAGAAAATCGGTGTGGTGGAATGGGTCGGCGCAGAGGTGACAGACCTGGAGATCGGCGAGACTGTCTTTGCGACCATCGGCTGGGTGGACGACATGTTCGAGACTTTTGGTGGACAGGTGTCGCCCACCGTCTGCCCCCGCACCGAGGTATGGAAGCTGCCGGAGGGCGTGGAGCCGCTGGCGTTTGCCGGGATGGTGCTGGCACAGGTCGGCTACAACGGCGGTGCCCGTCCCAAGATTTCCATCGGCGACGGAGCGGTGGTCATCGGCGACGGGATGGTGGGCCATTGGACCGCCCAGACGCTGGCATGGCGCGGAGCCGAGGTGGTGCTCGTAGGCCGCCACGATGACCGACTCGCCAAGTTTGCCCGAAAGCCGTACCGCCACATCATCAACGCGCACGATGTTGACTGGAAAGAGGCCGTCCGCGACCTACTCCCGCAAGGCATCAAAGCAGGCGTAGACACCATAGGCTCCATTGCGATTATGGAGGACTTGATGGAGGTCTTGGATCGCTTCGGCCACCTTGTCTCCGCAGGGTTTTACGGCACTGAAGACCGGATAGCGCTGCAACCGCCGCGCTACGGCGAGCTTTCCATTGACCTCGTCTCAGGCTGGACCCGTGCCCGCTTGGACGCCACGCTCCGGCTCATTGCAGCGGGGCACCTGGAAATGCTGCCACTCATTACGCATCACTTCCCCGTCGCAAAGGCGGATGAGGCATGGCGGCTCATTGAGGAAAAACCAGAGCCCGTGCTGGGCGTCATTTTGGATTGGTAAATGAAGGTTGAAAACGTGCCAGAGAAAACGATGAAAGTGCTTCAGATCGTCGAGCCAGGACAGGCCGAATGGCGGGATGTACCGACACCGGAGCCCGAAGCAGGCGAGGTGCTCGTCAAGGTAAATGGCGTGACGACCTGCCCGCACTGGGACATGCACATCATGGACGGCGTGCCCATGATGGAAGGCTTGCCACTCCCCTATCCATACTATCCCGGCCAACCTGGCCATGAAGTTGTAGGAGAAGTGGCTGCCGTTGGCGCAGGCGTGACCGGGTTTGAGCCAGGGCAACGGGTAGCCGTTTGGCGCGATGGCGGCCCTACGCGCAAAGGCGGCTATGCGCAGTACGTCCCGATCCTCGCCCAAAACCTGCTGATCGTCCCCGACGACCTTGCACCCGAAGCCATCGCCTCGCTCG
>DATGCC010000538.1:0-7273 GCA_035312345.1 Rhodothermales bacterium | reverse complement strand
AGGAAGAAGCCAAAGCCCGCGCCGAAGCAGAGGCTCGCAAGAAAGCGGAAGCCGAAGCCAAAGCGAAAGCCGAGGCCGAGGCCAAAGCACAGGCCGCCGCTGAGGCCAAAGAGGAAGCGCTTGCTAAAGCCGCCGCCGAGGCCGAAACCACCGAAGCGACAGAAGCCGAGAAAGCAACCGCTGAAGCAGAAGCACCTGCCGACCCGGAGGCCGAGGCCGCTGAAACGCCCGAAGCCGAAGCTGAGAGCGCTGAAGCTGCTGAGCCGGAGGCCGAAGCAGAGGTCGCTGAGCCAGAAGCGGAAGAAGCTGAAACCGCCGAGGCCGAAGCCGAAACGGCGGAGCCGGAAGCTGAAACGGTAGAGCCGGAAGCGAAAGCCGAAGCAGAAGTCGCCGACGCGGAGGAAACCCCTGAAGCTGCGGAACCCGCAGAGGCAGAGGCTACCGACGAAGCCGAGGAAGAGAACAAGGAAGAGGCGTAAGCCCTTCCTGGATTCAGGATTACGAATACCGGGTGATAAAGAACTATGTCAATCCGCAATCCGCAATCCGCAATCCAAAATCTTCTGCACGTCGGCAGCATCGGCAAGACGCACGGAGTCAGAGGCGAGGTGAAGGTGATTCCCGAGACGGACGATCCTTCCCGCTTTGAGGACCTCGACACCGTTTTCGTGGGGCCAGACGCCGAGCAGGCTTCGCCGCATGCAGTTGCGTCGGTGCGGTATCAGCAGAGCAAGCGCGGCACCACGGTGCTGCTCAAGCTCGACGGCTTCGACACGGTAGAAGCGGCGGAAGCCTTGCGCAACCGGCTCGTTTTTGCCCGCCAAGAAGACCTGCCTCCGCTAGACGACGACGAGTTCTTCCTCCACGATCTGCTGGATTTGAAGGTGGTGACGGAGGACGGAGACGCCATAGGCATCGTAAAAGACATTCTGGAACTGCGTGGTCATGAGGTCATCGTCGTGGATCGGCCCGGTCAATCCGATGCGCTGATCCCCGCTGTGCCCGCCTTTATCGTCGATATCGACTTCGACGAGCAGAGGCTGATCGTGCAGCTTATCGACGGCTTGTTGGACTAAACAGACCTTGAGCCGTGCGTATTGACATTCTGACGGCCTTGCCGGACATCGTGGCGGGCCCGTTGCAGCACAGTATCCTGCGGCGGGCAGCTCAGAAAGGGTTGGTGGACATCCGGGTGCATGACATCCGCGACTACGCCACCGACAAGCACCGGCAAATCGATGATTACCCGTACGGGGGCGGTGCCGGGATGGTGCTCAAACCCGAACCCATCGTCGCCTGTATCGAAAAGCTTCACCGGGAAGCTGAAGAGGCAGGCGAGTCGATAGATGACGTGATCTTTCTCACACCGGACGGCGACGTGTTGAGCCAGCCGCTCGCCAATGAGCTTTCGCTAAAAAAGCGGCTCGTACTTTTGGCCGGGCACTACAAAGGCGTTGATCAGCGCGTCCGCGACCTGCTCGTCAGCCGCGAGGTGTCCATCGGCGACTACGTGCTCAGCGGTGGCGAACTTCCCGCCCTCGTGCTGGTAGACGCTCTGGTTCGTCTGCTCCCCGGCGTGCTCGGCGACGCCACCTCGGCGCTGTCCGATTCGTTCCAGGACGATTTATTAGACGCGCCGTCGTACACCCGCCCTGCCGAGTTTCGTGGGGAGAAGGTGCCGGAGGTTTTGCTCTCGGGCGATCACCGCCGCATCGAAGCCTGGCGCGAGGCGCAGCGCCTGGAAAAAACTAAAAAGCGTCGTCCAGATTTACTTGAGTAGAAACAGGTTACTGGCAAATTTGCCAGTAACTAAACATAAAAAGTACGTCGCAGCGCGCCTCCGGGCTGCTCCGACCACTGCTTTCACTGAACCAAACACATAGACTATAAGGAGGTGCGCCATGGCTACCGATCTCATGAAACTGGTCGAGGCGACCCAATTCCGGGAAGAAGAGCTTCCCGCATTCGATCCCGGCGATACCGTCGCCGTTCATGTTCGTGTTATTGAAGGCGAGAAGGAGCGCATTCAGGTGTTCCAGGGCGTCGTCATCAGCATCAAAGGGTCGGGGGCGAGCCAGACCTTCATGGTACGGAAAGTATCGAACAGCGTGGGCGTCGAGCGGATCTTTCCGATGCATTCGCCCCGCATTGCTAAAGTTGAACTGGTACGCCGGGGTCGTGTGCGCCGCGCCAAGCTGTATTACCTGCGCAACCTGCGCGGGAAGGCGGCTCGCATCAAAGAGCGCATGCGCGAGACGAACTAGCACGGGGGTTCCCCTGCACAGTACGTCAACGCTATTTGAACCGCCGGTGCAGTTCGCTGTCCGGCGGTTTTTTGTGATTGTGATTCGTGTTGTGTAGGGGTGCCCTGCTGAAACGTTGATTCGGGATTATACGCAACACGCAATACGAAACATTCTTATGCAACTCGCCCTCTGGGATACCCCCGCTGCCGATTTCTTCGTTGCCGGCCTCGAAGCCAGGGTGGCGAAGTCGGACCTGATCATCGAACGGCAGGACCCGCGCACCTGTGTGGATTTGCTGCGCCAGGGGCTGGTGGACATGGCGCTGGTGCCGTCACTCGTGCTGCTCAGCAGCGCCGATATCCTTGATGCCTTGCCCGGTGCCGCGCTTTCTACGTGGACGTATCCCTATGCCCAGATCGTGTTGCGCAAGGGGTTGGGCGAGGTCAAGAGTATCGCGTTTGACCCGCTCTACACGCAGGAAGCGTTGGTAGCCCGCATCGTCCTCAAAGAGCATTACGGTAAAGAGCCCACTTTCATCCCCATTCAAAACGCTACACTGGCCAATCTGGAAGCGAGAGCAGAAGACGCTTTCCTCTACGTCGGCGATGATGCCCCGTTGTTGCAATCCCAAAACACGGTGCTGAACCTGGGCCAGGAATGGTATGAACTGGCGAGCTACCCGATGGTGTGGGGCCTCTTCGCTGCTCGCAAGGACGAGGCGACGCCCGCCATGGTGGAAGCGCTGGTCAACATGGTCGGAGCTGCCGAGACACAACGCCCGGTATGGCTGCAAGCCCACGAGATGACACCCGAGGTCGATGCCTTCTTCAGAGAAGCCCTGCGCTTGCGTTTCGACGACCTTGTCACGGCCAGCCTGACGGAACTGCGGCAGTATCTTTTTTATTACCAGATCGCCGAGGACATCCCCGATCTGCCGCTTTACGTGGTGCCGGATGACGGATACGAGGATGATGAGCAGCGCCCTTTGCTTTGAACCAATGAGAGATAGATCGTGAGTGAGAACATCAAACTGGTCACGTCCAATCGAAAGGCGCGACATGAATACCGTATCGAAGACACCCTCGAAGCAGGGCTGGTGCTACTAGGCACCGAGGTGAAGTCGTTGCGCGAAGGGCGCGCCAATTTGCAGGACGCCTATTGCAGCGCGCAGGATGGCGAGATGTATTTGCTCAATGCCCACATCTCACCCTACAGCCACGGCAACCAGAACAACCACGACCCTTTGCGGCCCCGCAAGCTCCTGCTGCAGCGGCGACAAATCGAGCGCTGGAAGAAAGGAGCTGAGCAGCAGGGCTATACCATCATCCCGCTCAAGCTGTATTTTAAAGACGGTCTCGCCAAAGTCGAGATTGGGCTGGCGAAGGGCAAAAAGCTCTACGACAAACGCGCCGACATTGCCGAGCGCGAATCCCAGCGCCGCCTCGACCGGACAATGAGACAGTATTAGGAAAGGGAGAGTAGGGGAGAGGAAGAAAGGGGGCAAAGTATTTATTTCCTCACCTTTTCCTCCTCTCCTCTAAACATCCCTTTCCTTTCACCTTGCAACAGAACATGCGAACATCGTAGCATAGATGAGCGTGCAACAGGCACCCCATCAGGTCTTGTGCACTTCCTATTGAAAAACAAGCTTATAACGGCTATGAAACGGTTGGTGATATGGAGCCTGGGTCTGCTGTTCACCTTTGGGTGTTTGCAAACAGCGGTTGCCCAGCAGCAAACATTGGAAGACGGGAAGCAGGCTTTTCGCGAAGAACGCTATGCCGACGCGGCCCAGATCTTCGAAAGATACGCTGACAAAAACCCGGACGATGCCGAGGTGCACTATCTGCTTGCCCGGGTCTACTTCGAGACTCCGCTGCGCGATGAGAAGAAAGCGGGCAAAGAGCTGGAAAAAGCGTTGGAGCTAGAGCCTGACAACGTGTTGTTTATGGTTGCTCAGTTGCAGCAGCTTCGGACCGAGTCCTCCAACTTTTTCTCCGAAAAAATCAAAGAGTACAAACGCTCAGAACTGGCGAAGAAAATCCTGGAGCGAGATCCAGAGAATGCGTTTGCTCATGAGGAGTTGGGGGTTTCCTACATCCATGATTTCTGGCGGTACCGGAACGCCATTATGCTCCCTGTTATGCAGGCTCATCAAGGGGTACAGGATTATACAAACCAGGCTTTGGAATCAGATGATAGAACCACTATTGGCATTAATGATGGCGTGTTGCTGGGAGCCAAGGAAGGCGTGAATTTTGGATCTGCCAACGATGCCAGTCGGGTCTTTCTTGCAGATCGGTTCGACATTGAGGCACTGCAAGAGCACGGGGTGCCGGTGCTGGATCTGAGTGCGCGGGCACAGGCAGCCTATGAACGTGCTATCGGCCATCTCTCGCAAGCGCTTGCCGTAGATCCCCGTCGTAAAGGGGTATATACGGACATGATGCAGATTTTCAGCCTTAAGGGAGAATATGCCGAGGCGTTGAATATGCTGCAGCAGATGTACCAGTTTTTTCCTGAAGAGCCCCAGTTGTGGACCTATCTGGGGTTGGCGCATTATGAACTGGGTAATATGGAAGCGGCCGACCGTAGCTTTGAGACCGCCTTTCGATATATGGAGCCTTTTGAGCAGCAGGCCTTCCGTGATTTAAGCTATCTGCTGCCGCAGAGTGATGTAGACCTCTACGAGCAGGATCCAGTTCTTTATGCCTCCCGGTACTGGACCAGCAAGGATCCGCGCTATCTCACGTCGTACAACGAACGACGGTTGGAGCATTACGCCCGCCTTACCTATGCCGACCTGCTCTATGGGGCACCGGATATTAACCTTCGTGGATGGGATACGCAGAGAGGGCGCATTCTCGTGCGATATGGTCAGCCCCAGGTCGATGTGGTCATTATGCCGCAGGAGACAGGTGAGTCACGACAGACCCAGGATTTGATCCTGCAAGCCGTGACGGAGCCCCAGGATCCTGAGAATGCAACGGGCGAACAAGAGGAAGTGGATCCGTCGGCCGCAGCGATTGAACTCACCAATGCAAGAGACCTGAACGCACAAGGATCGCGGCAGAGCAATTTCTTTGAGGAACTGAACACCTATAACATCTGGGAGTACGGGGCTTTCCGCTTTGTCTTCGAGGATCCTTTTCGCAATGGCGAGTATCGCCTCTATAGCCCACCGGCCTCGGCCATGTCGGCAGGGGCCGACGGTTGGGTCAACGACTATGTCATCCGTGCCCGCGAAACGTTTCGCAAGATACCCGAGCGCTACGAATATGAGGCACCGGGGCGGCAGATCGAGCTGCCTTATCTGACAACGGCCTTCAAGGGCGAAGATGGCAAAGCGGACCTCTACCTCCATTACGGAATTCCCATTTCCGGGATCGACGAGCAGGAGGAGATGCTGGAGATTACGGCCAATACGGGCATGTTTCTCATCAGCAACAACCATGATCTGCTTGTGGAACGCCGCCGGACGATCTACGGCCTGCCCACGTCACACATCGTAGATTTCAAGGATGCGAAGCTGTGGGTAGACACACAGGCGATGCAGGCCCCGCCCGGTGACCATGAGGTCTCGATGGAGTTTGAGACGGCCAGTGGCGCAACGGTTGCAGTGCAACGCCGGGGTGTTTTGGTGCCGGACTTCAGTGAAGACCGGCTTGCCGTCAGCGACCTGATGCTGGCCTACCGCATTGAAGAGGTTTTTGACGACAAGGCCCTTGGGGCCAACGAGATCGTGCGCAATGGCTTCTCTATCCTGCCCGCCCCGTGGAGCGTCTACGCCGTTGACCAGCCTATCTACGCCTACTATGAAACGTATAATCTGGAGCGCGACGATTCTGGCAAGACGGACTATGACGTAGAACTCTTGCTCGTGCCCAAGGAGCAGGCGAAGGGGTTGCGCAAGCTGTTCAAAGGATTGATAGGCGGCGAGAAGGGCGTTTCCGTCAGCTACCACGGCAGCGAGACGCTCCGCAACGAGAACCTCTATCAGATCCTCGACGCCAGTGATCAGGAAACGGGTCTGTACACCCTCATCCTCCGCGTCCGCGACAACATCGCCGGACGGACGGTAGAAACTGAGCGGGATCTGTTTTTGGAGGAATAACGATAAACCAAAGAGAACTTTTAAAGGGAGCCTGCTGGCAGACGTTCAGCAGGCTCCCTTTTTATTTTGACTGGGGAAACGCAGCCTGCACGCGCTCATCCATGGCTTTTACCTTTTCGATCAAGTCTTGCTTGTAGCGCAGCATGCGGTTGTGCAGGTCAGGATCAGCAAGAGCGAGGATTTGAACGGCGAGGAGGCCTGCATTTTTTGCACCGCTAATCGCCAGCGTAGCGACGGGCACGCCGCCTGGCATCTGCACGACAGAGAGGAGGGAGTCGAGGCCGTTGAGCTTACTCGTTTTCACAGGTACGCCCAGCACGGGCAGCGTCGTGCTTGCTGCAATCATGCCGGGCAGGTGGGCTGCGCCTCCGGCCCCGGCGATAATCACTTTGAGGCCGCGCTCATGGGCGGTCTGGGCATAGTCTTGCATGATGGCCGGGGTGCGGTGGGCCGACAGGACGCGAATCTCGAAGGGTACCTCGAAGTCTTGCAAAACCTCGGCGGCTTCGCGCATTACGGGAAGGTCTGATTCGCTTCCCATCGCGATCCCGACGAGCATGTTGCTGGATGCAGGCATGGTTAGGATGGTTACAGGTTGGCAGGTTTCAGGTTACAGGTTTAAAGATACACGACCGGACGTTCAAGCAAAACCTGCAACCTGATAAACCTGCAACCTGATAAACCTCACAACCGAATCAGATCAGCAGCTTGTTCAGCGCGGCGGCGGGTTTCGGCGGCGGCGGTGCCGGTAGCGGTGACGTGGCCCATCTTGCGGCGCGGGCGGACGTCATTTTTATCGTAGAGATGGATGGCTACGCCAGGAATAGTCAGCGCTTTAGGAAAACCGTCAAACTGCGGCTTGCCCTCGCGGTGGCCCAGGATGTTGATCATCACGGCCACGTCTTCGCGCAGG
>DATGCC010000537.1:0-5464 GCA_035312345.1 Rhodothermales bacterium | reverse complement strand
CGAAGCAGCACATGGCTCCTCTCAACGCGGCGGCCATCAAGGCAAGTGCGGGTATGGCAAACCGCATGCGGGTAGCACGGGCGGGCAACCTCGCCGAGGTGCTCTTCCAGTTGAAAGAGCGGGGATACTGGGTAGTCGGAGCCGCCGGAGAAGGGGCGACCAGTGTCTGGGACATGGACTGGGACCGCCCGCTGGCTATCGTACTGGGTAGTGAAGGAACCGGTCTTCGCCAGCGAATTGCTGAGACCTGCGACTACCTCGTTTCCATTCCTATGGATGCCGCAGCCGAGTCGCTGAATGTATCGGTAGCAGCAGGCATCTTGCTGTTTGCCGCTGCTCGCGTACGGCTAGAGGAGGATGCATAGTGGATGGCTAAACACGTTCTCTTTCAGCCATCCACTATGCATCCTCAACCATCCATCAAACCTTAGCGTTTGCCGTTCAACTTATAGACGATCTTGCGGATCGTGTCGAACTGGAGATAAGGATAGTCATCCCGCAGCGTTTCAATCGCGTCATAGGCGGGTACGTCATCGCCGCGCATCTCGCGAAAGCGCTGACGGATCTTGTAGTCACGGACGCTCTTTTCGTTCAGCAGGTTGTGCGTGTCGAGCACTTCGTAGATTTCGTCGCCGATGAGACCGGACAGTGGGTTGTTGATGTGGGTAGCTTCCATAATACCTTCACAGGGGTTGATGAATGGGGAACGCGCCGTCCCGAAGGATGGAAGCCTTCACGGAAAGACGGCACATACCAAGTGGCTTGGTCAACCAAAGAGTAGGGCATTTGCTGGACCATACCCACAGAATTACCCTGAATGGTAAAGGACGTATGGCGAGCCGTGACTATCCCCGATTGAATAGTCAACAACTCAAAATGGTCAAATACTTTGATTAATACAGGCGTCAGGAGCAGCAAAAAGGGGACGTGCAAAGCCAGTGGCCCGGCGCTGTTCTTTCCATTTTCTCTCACGCTGGGTAAAAAAGCAAGCATCCAACATCAAAAAAGGGCCATCAACTCGCCCAGCATCATGGCCGTAGCGCCCCATACTTTGTGACCCTCTACATCCAGAAAGGGTACTTCGATCTCCTGCCCGCGCAGATTCCAGGGTTCGCGCCGGCGGGTGGAGGGCGTGAGCAAGTGAGCCAGAGGCACGCGCAAGATGGCACTGACTTCGGCATCCTGGGGGGACAGCATCGGGGTGAAGGGAAGCACTCCGACGAATGGATGCACGCAAAAATTCGACGGTGGAATGTAGAGCGGCGTGAGTTGACCCAGTACCTCAACCTCTTCAGGCACAATGCCTACTTCTTCGTAGGCTTCACGTAGGGCCGTTTCCAGCAGCGTCTCATCCGCTTCGCGGCGGCCACCCGGAAAGGAAATCTGACCCCCGTGCTGCTTCAAATCGGCGCGGCGAACGGTGAGGAGTAGATGTGGTTCGTCTTCGATGGGGAAGAGCAAGGCAAGCACACCGGCCTCGCGGCACTCCTTGTCATCAATCCGGGCGAGGGTGGCATTCTGGCGATAGGCGGGAGCCATTTGAAGCTGGGCCTCAAAACCGGGCAGCGGATCCGTCAGGCGGCGGCGCACATGCGCAATCGTGGGGGCGAAAGAAGTGACGTCAGGCGAGGGTCGATGCATGCCACGATAAAGCGCTCGGCCCAGCCTGAGGTTCCACGGTGCTACCGCCGGATGAAGCGATACTGATCGTAGGATGCTTCGTACTCGAAGAGCAACGTGTAGGTGCGGCGGCGGCGTTTCGTCTGGGTAGTACCTTCGATGCGGCGGTGGCTTGGCACATCGAAGCCCTCCACGCGGGTATAGCTCGTGGTGATTGTGAAAGGCGTCCTGTTGCGCTCGGTGCGGACGATCGCGCGGCTGCGAAGCAGGTGTCCCTGCGCCCGGTCGAACCAAAGCGTATAGCGTTGCAAGGCTTCACCGTGGGCGTTGGGCACCAATTCAACGCGGCAGGCCCCCACGCCATCAATGCGTGCTGGCTGGGTGCGGTCTACCGGTCGCAGTTTGCTGAGCAACAGGGCAAGCTGAAGCACCTCGCGGGCAGCGGTCTCGGTACGGGGGCCGGTCAGCGCTTTGCGTCGTTCGTCGAGGGTACGCCAGCGGCGCAAGGGGACGCGGCGACCATTGACTTCTGCGCGCACCGGCTCGCGTTCCCATCCTCCTGCATCGGGTCCTCCTGTAACGTGGGCCACCATGTGGGTACGACGTACCCCGAAGGGGCCGTCCAGCACCCAGCCTGATCGCTCACGCAGTTCGATGCGCGAAAGACCTGTAGCCCGTGTCTCCAATGCTTCGGCCCAGGAACGCACCAGCACCTCTGGGCGCGGAGCCTCTTGTGCTCCGACAGAGACGACTGGCAGGCCACAAAAAATAAGGAAAAAGGCTATGGTGGTTCGGTGGGGCATGGATAAGGCCATCACTGAGTGTCAAGCACAATCCATTGTATGCAAGAGGGTTGCGCAAGATGTCACGAAACTATGGCAGAATAACGCATTTTTGTTTTCCCCATGGATGGTGGCAGGGGAAGTCGGTTATATTGGCTGTCAGTAATTAGCTATCAGCCGTCAGCTAAAAACAGCATCGGACATGACAAGCCCAGCATGTGCACCTGAGCGACATTCTTGTTTCTCAGCTTTCCAAACTGACAGCTTAAGGCTGATAGCTAACAGCTTTTACCGAACCTAGTCATCGATATCATATCATGCGAATCCTTCTCGTCGAAGATGAAGCGGAGCTAAGAGCGTTGGTCGCCGGGCGGCTGCGCGAGGCACGGTATGAAGTCGATATCGCTACGACGGGCACCGAAGCGCTGGCACGGGTGGAAGGGCAGGTACCAGACCTTGTGGTGCTCGATATCATGCTGCCCGAAATCGATGGCCTCGAAGTGTGCCGCCGCCTGCGGGCGGAGCATCCGCTGCTCTACATCATCATGCTGACGGCTCGCGCGAGCGAAGTGGATCGCGTGGTCGGCCTCGAAGTGGGCGCGGACGATTACGTCACCAAGCCGTTCAGTTTGCAAGAACTGGTGGCGCGCGTCCGATCTGCATTGCGGCGGCTGCGGCTGACCCAGGAGCAACAAAATCAATCGCACGACGATGAGGCGGCGCTCATCTTCGACCAATTACATATCGATCCGATGCGGCGCGAGGTGCAGATTGGCGAGGAATTGGTACACCTCACGGTACGTGAGTTCGACCTGCTCTTGTTCCTGGCGCAGCACCCAGACCGTCCCTTTACCCGTACCCAGTTGCTCGACAAGGTGTGGGACATTCAGTACGAAGGCTACGACCGCACGGTCGATTCACACGTCCAGCGGCTGCGCGCCAAGATTGAGGAAGATGCCGGCAATCCCCGTTTCATCCGCACCGTCTGGGGCGTCGGCTACAAGCTTCATTCCGAACCTGTCTGATGTGGAATTCCGATTACGGAGTTCCAAGATGATTCCGCATTTCCCAATCCGCACTCCGAACGTGTATGCGTCGCTCCGTTTTTTGGAAGGTAGCAGGAATCCTTGTTGGCGTACAGGTGGCGACGGGGTTGCTGGCGGTGGGGCTGAGTGCCTGGTTTGCCAACGACCGAAGCCTGGATCTGGCCGCCAACAGCCTGCGCTTGCGCCTGGACGACCTCGCACAGGAAGTGGAGCAACGCGCCGATTCGTTGCTGACCGACGGCCTCACGACGCTGGCTGTCCCACTGCGGCTCGATCTGGCGCGTCGTTTTCCAGATCCAGTACTGCTCCTGGATGAACAGGGCAACAGGGTCTCAACAATCTGGCCGGACACAGAGGAGTTTCCTGACGTAGCAATGGAGTCGGAAGTCGCTGCTATGCTGCCGGATGAGCTGGCTGATTTGCTAACGCAGGGTGACATTATTGTACAACTCGACGCGCAGCAGCCCGAGGGAACGTGGGGCCTCACGCCCGTCTACGACCTGGATGGTTTTCTGGTAGGAGGTCTGCTGGTACAACCGTTGACCCAATCGATGGCACGCGAGCTGGCAGGCACACGGGAGGCGTATCGGCAGACGCTTTATGTGGTGGCGGCACTGGCCGGACTCATTGCGTTGTTGATTGGGGCCTTCTTCACGGGCCAGCTGGTCAGGCCATTGCGCCGGATGACAAAGCAGGTGGAGCGAATCGGGGCTGGCGAGTATGCGACGCGGATAGCGGTGCGTGGGGAGGATGAGTTCGGACGGTTGGCGGCGGCCATCAACCAGATGGCCCAGGCCGTAGAGCACAGCGTAGAAACGTTGCGTGCGACCGACCAATTGCGGCGAGAACTCATTGCCAACGTGGGGCACGACCTGCGGACGCCGCTCGCAACCCTGCTGGGCTATCTTGAAGAAGCCAAGCGCCATCTGGAAGGAGAGCGGAAGGTCGCAGCCGATGAAGCCCTGACTCGGGCACGGCGGCAGGGTCTTTACCTGAGTCAGCTTGTCAGCGACCTGTTCGAGTTGAGTTTGCTGGATAGCGGTCCGGCTCCACTCCGCCGCGAGCCGATTCCTCTGTCCGAACTCCTCAACGATGCAGCTCACGCCCACCGTGTTGCCTTCGAGCAGGCTGGCATTACTTTTCAAAAAGAGGTGCCCTCAACTTTGCCCATGATCCACGGTGACGGCGTACGGCTGCTCCGCGTGCTGGACAACCTGCTCGCCAACGCGCTACGGCATACGTACGCAGGCGGCTGCGTCACGCTTCGGGCAGCAACGACCACACAGGCTGTCGAGATCAAGGTGGAGGATACGGGGAGCGGCATGGGGGCAGAGATGCTAGCTCACATCTTCGACCGCTACTATCGGGGAGAGGAGGCGCGTACCCGGCAGGGCGGCGGTACGGGATTGGGGCTGGCTATCAGCCGCGCCATCGCCCGTGCCCACAGCGGCGAATTGACGGCAGAGAGCACACCGGGCAAAGGCAGCACCTTCATCTTGCATCTGCCGCTTGGTAGGGATGAAGATGCCTAAGCTGAGCGGGTGAGCGCTGTGACCCAATCGACAAAATCCGGGTAGTGGGTTGTGAGCGTCGTTGGGTCGCCACCCTCATAATCAGCAAAGTCAAAGCCGGGGGTCATCGTTGTGCCGAGCAGAGCCCACGCACCACCTTCGGCAAGCCGTGATCCCTGCCAGACACCGCCTGGCACGACGTGTTGCAGTCGCATGCCTTGTTGCAAATCCTGACCCAGGGTAATGACCTCGCCCTTGCTATTTGGGTGGAGTTGCAATAGCTCAACGGGATCGCCGAGATAGAAATGATAGATCTCATCGCCCGGCAGCCGGTGCAAGGCAGAGAAGGTACCCGGCGTGAGCAGGTAGTAAATGGCCGTGGCAAGGGAGCGTTCGGCAGCAAAGGCCGGCGGTAGCGTATCTGGAGCGAGGGAGAAGGTCGCGCGGTAGGTTTCGGCATAGAATCCGCCTTCTTCGGGGAGGGGCTGGAGGTTGAGGAGGGCTT
>DATGCC010000536.1:0-5478 GCA_035312345.1 Rhodothermales bacterium | reverse complement strand
GCTGGTCATTCGGCCAGGGTATCGCTTCAATGTCATGGTGACCCAGGATATGACCCTTGCGCCCTATGGGGTCGGGGGCATGCCAGGGCGGCCCTAGGGCGGTCATCGTATCTCATCGCAGGTGCGTGATGTTTCAGGTGTGGTTATCACTTTTGGCAAGAGCTTTACAATCAATAGAGTAGGTTGTTGTAAGTCCATATCTGGAACACTCTCTTTCGATCGACTGCTACGGGTGTGATGGTTGCTGCCAACAACACTTAACGCCATAAGCACCCATTTTCGGCTTTCCGATAGTAATCACGAAATTTTGGGGGTTAAGGAATCAGACTGCCTTCAAACTGCTCAAGCCCATACACGGTCTCCATTACGCACACACGCCTTCGACGATCGAAAGCGTCGATGGTAATGGCGTTGCGAACACCCGTGTCAGCTGCAACCCTGCCTGCTGATACAGCGCACGAAATTCTTCCTCTGTCCGCTCCCGCCCACTCGTGAGAGCCATAATAATAATGTCCATGTTCTTATTCGGGTCGGGAACATTGCCCGGACGCAAGACCCCGTCAATGACCAATACGCGCCCCTTTGGCCCCATCGCATTCCGGCAGTGTTGGAGAATCTTGATGGATGTGGCATCATCCCAATCGTGGATAACCCGCTTCAGAATGTAGACCTCACCACCCTCTGGAATCGATGCGAAAAAGTCGCCGCCAATGAGGTCACACCGCTCCAGCACGTCTGCGGTGCGGAGATACGTCGGCTCTGCCACGACCTGCGGTTGGTCATACAACACCCCATGCACCGTCGGATAGGCACTGAGGACGGCGGCAAGAAACCCACCCTGCCCCCCACCGACATCGACCACACGAGAGTATTGTCCAAAATCATAACTCTGGGCAATGACCGCGTTTTCGGGGTCTGAGAATAGTGCCATCGCCGCATCAAACGCCGCGTTGATATTGGTATGCGTAGCCAAATAGTCAAAAAAGGCCATACCGTGAGCGTGATCGAAGGCAGGTTCCCCGGTCATGATGGCCTGTGGGAGGGCACGATAGGTGTCCCAGGCGACATCCTGCCAACGAAGTCGGATCATGTCGCGCAACGAATCGTCTCCCGTCGTTTGTAACACCGCAGCAAGTGGTGTCAAATGGAACCGGCCCTGCTCATCTTCGGCAAAGACGCCGTGGGAAGCTAACATGCGCAGCAGGCGATACAATGCATCGGCATGTGCCCCAGTGGCTGCGGCAAGCTCGTCAGTACTCCTTGGGGAGGTCCCAACGAGGTCGGCAATGCCCAGCTCTGCCACGATACCGAGGGACCGCGCCAGCAAGACATTGCTCATGATTTGGAGCATGACGATTTTGGGCGGTAAGTTATTCGAACCAGATTGGGTGGGTTCATTCTCGGCCATTTCTCACTCCCTTGCTCTGCTAAATGAGTTCATGTTCGATGTCTCGACTTACTCGGGGTGTTTCCCTGATAACTCGAGTTCCTGAGAGACGGGTTATGTCGACGTCTCACTGGTTGCCAAAGTGAGGTAGCGGTAAAACGTTGCCCGGGAAATATTGAGTGTTTGACAGATGTCCGTGATGCTGACACTCGTATCTTTGTGCATGGCTTTCGCCATTTGTACCCGAGGCTCATCGGGATCGATCGGCTTCCGTCCTCCCTTCCGTCCTCGTGCCCGGGCCGCAGAGAGTCCAGCGCGGGTGCGCTCCTGAATCAACCGCCGCTCAAACTGCGCCAAGGCGGAGAAAATATTGAAAACCAACTCACCTGAAGCAGTCGTTGTATCGATCATGCCATCACAAATCGACCGAAAGCCGATGCCGCGTCCACGTAATTCTGTGACGAGATTAACGAGATGAGGCATCGAGCGGCCCAATCGGTCGAGACGCCAGACGAGCAACACATCCCCCTCTCGTAGACTTTCCAGACAGGCGTCTAGCCCTGGCCGCTGCGTCCGTGCCCCTGATGCCGTATCCACAAAAATCCACTCCCGAGCGCAGCCGTGTTGTTGCAGGGCCTCAAGCTGAAGCGCCACATCCTGCTCATCCGTACTAACCCGCGCGTATCCTACCAACCGTGGTGTTGCGTCCGTTTTCTTCTGCCGTTGTGTCTTGTTTTTCGCTGCCATAATCGAGATGATGAGAGGTTGATAAATGAGACTACTATACAAGACAAAAATGGCCATGTAACCCATGAATTTCAGAAGGGTTGCATGTGTCTCGTCAAAGGATCGTTTGTTGAGAGGAGGGCCGCATGTCCAACGGCTTTCTCAGTGTCGCCGAGCGCGAGCGCTGGCAACGCTTTCCTGATACCATTCCTCAAGACGATCTCGCTGCTTACTTTTTGCTCTCCGATGACGACCAACGCGAGATCAACCGCCAACGAGAGCCCTCTAATCGCTTGGGTTATGCCCTCCAGCTCTGCATGCTGCGCTATCTGGGCTTTGTGCCGACGGACTTCAAGGCCACATTGCCGGAGGCGGTCTCGTTTGTCGCGGAACAACTCGGCATGGATTCAAGTGTCCTTTCCCAATACGATAACCGACGCACGCAGAGCGATCACCGCCGCTACGTCCGGGCCTATCTGGGATTTCGTCAGGCCACCCCCATCGATTTGTATGCCTTGCAAACCTGGCTGTTGGCACGGGCTCTCGAACACGATAAGCCGACCCTGCTTCTCCAGCTGGCGTGCGAAAAACTCTACCGTGAGCGGATTGTACGACCAGGTGTTACGCGGCTTGAGCGCTTTGTCGCCAGTGCTCGCGAAAAAGCCCACGATGAGACCTTCAGGCAGTTGACGCCGCTGCTGACTGACGATCGCAAGGCTCTGCTCGATGGACTTCTGCAACCCGACTCGATGACAGGACGGACACCATTGAGCTGGCTGCGGCAGGAAGCCGACTCACATGCGGCGTCCCAGATTCTTGCGACCTTGAAGAAGGTCGTGTTTCTCCAAGACGAAGACGTGAACCAGTGGGATTTATCCAGTCTCAATCCGAACCGGGCAAAATGGTTGGCCCAGATTGGCTGGAAGTCCACCAATCAGTATTTGCAACGCATGCCGCCCCAGCGGCGCTACCCGGTTCTCATGGCCTTCCTCCAACAGGCGTTGCTGCATCACACGGACGTTGCCGTGGAACTTTTTGACCAGTGTTTATGGAGCTGCCATGGTGAAGCCAAGCAAGAGTTGGAGGAGTTCCGCAAAGCTATGGCTCGCTCCACCAACGACAAGCTCAGACTGTTTCGGGAACTCGGGCAAGTCCTGCTCGATGACGATATCGAGGACCCCGACGTGCGCTCGGAGAGCTTTGAGCGAGTTCCCAAAGAGGAGCTCCAGAAAGCGCTTGACGAAACGCAGACCCTGATTCGTCCTCGGCCCGATGATGCCATCGACTTCTTTGGCAAGCGCTACAGTTACATTCGTCAGTTTGCGCCATCGTTTCTCCAAACCCTGACGTTGCGGGCACAAGGTCCCGATGATACGGTGCTCCGTGCGGTGGAGGTCATTCGCGATCTCGATCGGATACCCACACGGCGACCCGTACCCAAAGACGCACCCCTCGCCCTCGTGACCGATGCCTGGCGTCCGTACATCCGGGAACCGGACGGCGACATCAGCCGCCGCTTCTATGAACTATGCACGCTCTGGCATCTGCGCAGCGCCTTGCGTTCCGGTGGGGTGTGGGTCGAACACAGCCGCCGCTACGCCAACCCGGACACCTATCTGATTCCACGCGTAGAGTGGCCAAGCCGCCGCCTCGAAGTGATTCGGCAGACCGGCACCCCCAGTGATGGCCTCACACGTCTTGAAGAACGAGAGGCCGAACTCGAAGCGTGTATGGGCCAGGTGGAGCAGTTGTTGGCGCGCAAGGACAGTCATGTCCGAGTGGAAGACGATGAACTAATCCTTTCTCCATTGGAAGCCGACAACCGGCCGGCCAGCGCCGAAGCTCTCGAAGACCTCATCACTGCTCGCCTGCCTCGTGTCCAATTGAGTGAACTCCTGCTTGAGGTCGATGCCTGGACCCAGTTTTCCAAGCACTTTGTTCATGCCGCCGGTGCCGATACGCTACGGCCCACCCTGTTGCCCCATCTCTATGCCAGCATCTTGGCGCATGCCTGTAATTTCGGCTTGGAGCAGATGTCTCAAAGCACGGATATCACGTATCGGCAATTGGCCTGGTGCACGACGTGGTATCTACGTGAGGAGACTCTGGAAGCAGCCTTTACTAATCTGGTCAACTACCATCACAAGTTACCCTTTAGCCAGGTATGGGGCTCCGGAATCCTGTCATCCTCGGATGGCCAACGCTTTCCGGTGGCGGGCAAGAACCGCCATGCCCGTTCGTTCCCACCGACGTTGGGTTATGGCCAGGGTCTCACCTTTTACAGCTGGACCTCGGATCAACTCTCGCAGTACGGCTCCAAGCCCGTGATCATCACGACGCGTGATGCGACCTATGTTCTCGACGCCATCTTGGGCAATGAAACGGAGCTGCCGATTCTGGAGCACGCAACGGATACTGCTGGGGCCACCGAAATTATCTTTGCGCTGTTCGATCTTTTGGGACTCCGCTTCACACCAAGATTACGGGATATCGGCAGTCGTCGCCTCTATCGCTCTGGCTCGATTGACTTGCAGAACTATCCTCGACTTCAACCGCATATCAAAGGCCGGATTAACCGGCAGCGGGTGCTGGATTGGTGGGACGAAATGCTACGAGCGGCGGGCTCGATGAAACTGGGCCACGTGACGGCATCTTTGCTGGTGCAGAAAATGCAAGCCTATCCCCAGCAAAACGCGTTGGCGCAGGCTCTACAAGAATATGGCCGCTTGGTCAGAACGCTACACGTGCTGCGGTGGTATGCCAACAATGACGACCGGCGTCGGGTCATGCGCCAACTCAATAAAGGCGAGGCCTTACACGATCTCCGTAGTTACCTGATGATTGCCAATAAGGGGCAACTACGCCGCAAGCGTGGTGAAGAACTCGTCAATCAAGCCAGTTGCCTCAATCTGGTGACCAATGCCGTCGTGTTATGGAATACCGTGTACATGGCGGAGGCAGTTGAACAGCTCAAACAGGAGGGTTATCCGGTGAACGAGAGCGATCTTGCCCATATCTGGCCGACCCGGTATGAGCACATCAATGTGTATGGTCGGTATCACTTCAACGTTGAGGAGGCGCGAGGGCGCAAGGGGCTGCGCCCCTTAAGAAAATCTGGCATCGCGATTCCTTAACCCCCAAAATTTCGCGATTACTATCGGAAAGCCTTATAGACGGTTCTCAGGCTGATATGAAGTCCTTGGGCAATGTCACCAAAGGCGTGGCCATGATGAATGCGCAGGAGGCATTCGGTGATTTTGAAAAAGCGTAAGTGGTTGAGTCCTTCCGCGATCGATTGTTCAAACTCAAGCCGCTTGACAGTGGCGTTTCCAAAGGTGATCCTCATGATGGGCCTCGCGTTGATG
>DATGCC010000535.1:0-9909 GCA_035312345.1 Rhodothermales bacterium | reverse complement strand
CGTTCTCGACGGTTGAACTGGCACGGGGTGCCGGTGCGACCTCGACGGCCTTCGCCGACAACGACCCCAACAACCCGATTACGCAACTGCCCTTCGATGATGCCGAAGACGTGAAGAACTTCCCGCAGAACGTGCGCGGCGGCTCTTCGACGCTGACCGGCGGCTACGACCGGCGTCATCGCGTCGTGCTGCGTTCGGTGGCGGCCCTGCCCTACGAATTTTCGCTGGGGCTGACGGGCAACCTCGAAAGTGGGTTCCTCTACGAGAAGCAGATCGATGTGGATGAGCGGGACCGGGCGCTTCTGACCGGCCCGACCAACTACCAGATCGATCTGCGTCTGGAGAAGCGGTTTGCCTTCACGGAGCGCTTTGGCGTCGATCTCTATCTCGACATCACCAACCTCACCGACCGGCTCAACGTTGTAGCTTACAACACCGACACGCAAGCCAATGAGTTTCTCGTCTTCGAGCGCACCGGCAACCCCGGTAGTCGCTTGATTCAGCGGGATGGCTCGGCGCTCTATGGCCCGGCGCGGAATATCTACTTTGGTGCCCGGCTCCGCTTCTAGGACTGTGGCAACACCTCACTATATGCACCACTAATCACGATCTAGTTATGAAGAGAGCCCTATATATCTTCTGTCTCGTGTTTCTGCTGGGAGGTGCCACAGCGCTTTCGAGTCAGGCACAGAGCAAGAAGACTCCGTCTTCACTCCTCAAGTATGCTGGCCCCCAGGACGATGAGTTCGTCGAAGGGGATGGATACATGGTGTCGGGTGATGCGTGGGAAACGGTAAAACCGTTTAATACCAACGAAGAAGCCTTGCTGCGTAGCCCGTACCGGGGCATCGGAGGCGGGATGTTGCCCTACATGCACTTAGGTGCCAACGACAATAACTTCTTTAACCCGGGCGGTATGTGGCCCAATGCCTACCGCATCGTCAACCTGTTCCGTAACGCCCGTAAGATCGGGTTCAGCACCTTTAAGCCCGGTGGATGGCCTGGCTATGCCGCCGGCAATCCTATCTTCGATCTGGACAACAACGAGGACAGCCGGTTTATGGTAGCCGTCTACGGACCCAACGTGGCCGGAGCGAACGACCCGGCGCGTAACTACCAGCGCCCGGCACGCTACGTTGATAACTCGCGAGGTCACCTGATCTATGAAGCGGGGTGGCCCACAACGGCTGGTATTGACTTTAAGCTGCGGGCGCACCAGTACACCAACAACGAGCAGAACATGAACGACTTCGTTGTGCTCGAATTTACACTGACCAATACGGGAGAAGCCGATACGAACGGGGATGGCACCATTGACGCGAGCAACAACGTCATTGAGGCCATAGCCGCCAGTCTGCAGGGCGAGACGGCCCCGGCCATTAAGATTGGCTTTGGCGGTGAGCGCTTGCGCGGCCCTGACGGTGGAAGCAAGTTCGGTGCAGGTCGCTCGTTTGGCTATGTGGGCGCGCCCGACCATAATGGCAATCCCTACGACTTCCTGGCGTTCTACGCGAATGTGCCACCGCAGGCCTTCGGTACGGTGCCGCCCACTGGGCAGCGCGACTTCGGCATCAACAACTACCGCAACAAGGACGGCTACACCGATGTGTGGGGGGGCTGGCGGTGGATGGGGGCCAAGCAAGGAAGCATCACCGACTTCGACGGCACCTATGCCAGCCTCGGTACCATTAATGCATCGTCGCCGGACAAACAGACGCTCTTTGGGACCCATCCCACCGGACAAGGCGCACAGCGCGGCTGGTATACTTCACATACCTACGCGCCGGAACTAGTTACCTACCGGTGGAACGATTCGGCCAAGGAATTTCGTGCTGCGACAGCGGTATGGTACGACGACTACGGTCGCGTAGCCGACGGTGGAGCCACGCCTGTTAACCTCGCGCCCAACCCGCGTTTTTTCAGTGGGGGTACCATGGACGACGTGACCACCTTCGTGCCTGCAGCCAGCCCTATGCGTCCTAACGGCGACTTTAAGTACGCCTCCGAAGACGTTAGCAAGGCGGCCGGCATCCAGCAGCCTGTATGGGAGCCGGAATGGAACCCTGCGCTGCAGGGTAACAGCAGCCCTTCGGGCACCGACTTCTACCAGGCTGTCGGCTATGTTCGCGATTGGACCTTCGGCGAGAGTAACAAGACCGGCATGGGGCCTTTCCGACTGGAGGTCGGTGAGTCCATCACGCTCACCTTTGTAGCAATGTCAGGCTTTCGCTTAGAAGGCATATCAGACGCCGCCGATGCGGCGCAGTGGGCCTGGGAAAAGGGCTGGGATATCCGCAGCGACCTGCCTACGCCGCCTGCCCCTGAGATGATCGTTGAAAGCACGACTAACGGCACTGCGCAGATTAGCTGGACCGATGTGAGCAATATCTCGAACATCAGCGGCTATAAAGTCTGGCGGGCAGCGCAGTATAAGCAGCGGGAATGGCTCGAAGAAGGCATGCGCCTGATGGATAACTTCCATCATCAGCAGCAGGTAGGTAGCGAGGTTACGCCATTCCTGGAGCCGATCAACCCGTACTTCGATGCGCAAGAGACAGCTTTCACTGGCGGCCAGGCAGGCACGTATCAGCCCGAAGAGTGGGGCACCTACGACCTCATCGCGGTGATTCCTAACGGCGAATTGGGGCAGTACCAGGCATCAGGCGGTCCGTACGACTATGCCTTTGAGGATGCCGATGCCATCACCGGCTTTACGTATTGGTACTACGTGTCTTCCTACCAAGAAGGCTCCTTTACCGGGCCGCAAGGACCGGTTGGTGTCAACTTCGTAGAGTCCTCTGGGGTTGTCAACCGCAACGGGCGTAATACCCGCGATGCGGCCGTTGGCACGATTGGAATGGTTTCGCCGTGGGGTGGCACTTATCCCTTCGCTTGGAACAACCCTAACTATCCCGATAAAGGCACCCTCGAATTCAAAAACCTGGGCGCGGAGTTTACCGTGACGCCGCCTGTGGCCGATGTGGCCGATGTGGCTGATATCGTCACGGTATCGCCAAACCCGTATAAGATCACGGGCCTGAACGATGTGCGGTCCAATTCCTCTAGCCATAACATCAACTTCCTCAACGTGCCTGCCGAGTTTGCACTGACGATCATTGACGTGTCAGGGCAGATCATCTTCCAGGATAACGTGCAGGCTGGCGCAGATGGAAGGTATGTATGGGACTTGTTCTCGAAAGATGGGGTGGAGATTGCCAGTGGCCTCTACATCTACCACATCGTTTATGGCAATGATCAGGAAGTAACCGGCCACTTTGCCATCCTCCGCTAGCTCACGCTCAGACCCGGACCATCAGATAGAGGGTAAACCATGTATAAGACACTATTCATCATACTGCTTCTCGCAGCCGGTCTGACGTTGGATGCCTCGGCCCAGCGTAAGGCCGGACGCAACGGCGGGGCTTTCCTGGAGATTGGCATTGGCGCACGCGAAGTCGGACTGGGTTCGGCGGTGAGTTCGCTCACCAACGATGCCAACCAGATCTTCTGGAACCCTGCTGGCACCGCGCTCCGAGACAACCAGACCTTCAGCGCGGCCTTTTCCTACAACGACTGGATTGCAGACCTGAGCTATACAGCTGCGGCTGCCGGGTACAACCTCGGTAGCACGGGCACCGTGACGGTCGGGGTGCAGGTCTTCGGCGTCTCCGACATCCCCGCCAACCGCGAGAATGGGTACTCTGACCCGATCTTGCAGGGCCTTGTGACGGACAATGAGACCTCGGCTACCTTCAACTACACCGACCTCGCCGTCAGTGTGTCGTATGCCCGGTATTTCTTTGACCGGCTCTCGCTGGGAGCTACCTTCAAGGTTATCAACGAGTCCATCGACAGCGAAAGTGCGTCGGCTGTCGCTTTCGATTTCGGCTCGGTCTACAGCATCGGCTTTTCAGGCTGGCAGATCGCAGCGCGGCTGAGCAATCTGGGAAGCCCAATTACATTCTACAACCAGGACAACCCGTTGCCACTAACGTTCTCCATCGGCACGTCGATCTATCCGGTCAACACCGAGCGGACGCGGGTGATGCTGGCACTGGATACCATCAAGCCGCAGGACTCACAGCAGTTGATCTTCGGCGGAGCCGAGGTATCGTTGTACGACCTGCTTTTCCTAAGGGGCGGCTATAAGTTTAACTATAGTGGCAAAGATGATGACGGCACCTCAGGACGTGACCCCATCGCCACTTCCATCGAAGGTATGTCCCTTGGCGGTGGCATCCAGTACGAGATATCTGGCTTCGGCGTGGGGATCGACTATGCTTTCACGCAGATGGATTTGCTTGACAACGTCCATCGCCTCACGCTCCGCATTGGAAACTGACGCATGTCGCAAACTGGAGTTCTGAGCGGGGCGGCGTTTCCGGTGCCGTCCCGCTTAGTCGTTTTTCATGAGAAGCCTCTTTTGTTGATTTGCTGCACGTAGACACTGCATCGGGCCGTTGGCAACCCTTTTGTGACCAGATCCGTGATTTTCTAAAAGCGGATATCATTGAGCTATCCATCGATGGGATGCCAGTGCGGGGTTTTCGCAGCCCGGATACGCCTGCCCTCTGGATCCGTGATCACTCGGATATCCTGCGCGGTGGTAAGTATGTCGAGCCGGATGTGCAAAGCGCCGTCACCTGCTTCGCCAACGCGCAGGCGGCCAGTGGGCGTATCTACGACTATGTGACCACCTTCCCCGAGAAGAAACCATGCGAGCGGGAAAACTGGGAAAAGTGGGTGCGCGTGCCCGTTGAGGCTGATGTTGAATTCCGCTTCGTGAAGGCGGCCTATCTCGCTTGGCAGGCCTCCGGTGATGACGCTTGGATGGCAGAAATGCTTCCCGCCTGCGACCGGGCGCTAACGTATTGTCTGTCGCATCCGTGGCGCTGGGACGACCAGCATGGCCTGCTCAAGCGCCCCTACACCATCGACACCTGGGACTTTGACTACACCGCTGGACGGACCCCCTGGCTCAACTTTGCGGTGACCGATGACACCTACTGGGGGCTGATGCACGGCGACAACAGTGGCTTCTACGAAGCGGCGCGTCTGCTGGCGCGGATGTATGCGGCCACGGGACAGCGCGAGCGGGCCTCGGAGTGTGCCGAGGTGGCCGAAGGGTTGCGTCAACGCGCCAACACGCTCCTGTTTAACGGACGGTTTTACACCCATTTTTACAAGCTCACGCCGGTTACCATTGACGGCGTGGATGAGGCCGATCAACTGAGCCTCAGCAACCCCATGGACATCAACCGGGGCCTGGCAACGCACGAGATGGCGGTAGCGATCTTACAAACCTATCAGCAACGCCGCGAGACGACCGGCGCCTTTGCCGAGTGGTTCAGCATCGATCCACCCTTTCCCGATGGCGTCTTCGGCGATGAGAAACTGGTGGGGGGCGCGTATTGCAACGGTGGTATCCTCCCGCTCGTTGGCGGCGAACTGGCAAGGGCGGCGTTCTCTCACGGTTTCGAGCAGTATGGCGTCAGCATCCTCGACCAGTACCGCGAGATGATTGCTGAGTCGGGCGAAACGTATCTCTGGTATTTTCCCGACGGCACAGCCTCCACCGAGGAAACCAGTACCAGCCCCGAAGCCACACCGACCGATGGCTGGGGCTCGTCGGCAATGCTTTACGCATTCGTCGAAGGGCTATGCGGCATCGAAGATCGCGGCCACTCCTACCGCCATGTGCGTTGCTCGCCACGCTGGGCTGCCACGGACGAGGTCGAAGCGACGGTGCAGGTCGGCTATGCCGCGTCGGGGGCGACCTTCGGCTATCGATATGCGCATGATGCAGCGGCGAAGACCCTTTCGCTGGCAGTGGAAGCCGAACAGTCGCAGGTGCAGATGCATGTGCTGCTGCCCGAAGGGTGCCATGCGGTATCAGTGACCTGGAATGGCAAACCTATGCCTTTCATGGCGTCGCAGGTTGAGCAGAGCAAATATGTGGATATAGAAGGGGGCGTGAGCAAGCAGGCCATGGTTGAGGTGCGGTATGGCAACGATTAGTGTACCGTGGAAAAAAGGCATGCAGGGCGAGACGCGGACGGCTTATACGCTGCTCGCGCCCGTGCTGCTTTTTTTTCTGGCCTTCCAGTACTATCCGATCCTCAAAAGCATTGCCATCAGCTTTGCCAACTACGGCCTGCTGATGCGCGAGACGCCCTGGGTGGGGCTCGACAATTACATCCGGCAGTTTCAGGATCCGCTGTTCCTCTCGGCGTTGTGGAATACGCTGCTGTTCGTCGCTGTGGTCGTCGTGATAGGCGTGGCGCTGGCGTTGTTTCTGGCGGTGCTGGTCGAGAAAACAGGACGTTGGGCCTCTGTCTACCGGACACTCTATTTCATCCCGGTTGTCACGTCGCTGCTGGCTACGTCGATGATCTGGCGCTGGCTTTATGCCTCGAACGGCCTGCTGAATTTCCTGATGACGATGGTGGGGCTGGATCCGGTGGCGTGGCTCCTCAGCGAGTCCATGGCCCTGCCCTCGCTCATGGCGATCACCGTCTGGAAGAACCTGGGCTTCGACCTCATCCTGTTCTCCGCCGCGCTGCAAGCCATCTCGCCCGATTACTACGAAGCATCGAGCCTCGAAGGCGCGACGCCGTGGGAGGATTTCTGGTACATCACGCTGCCGCAACTGCGCCCCATCTTTCTGCTCGTCTGCATCACCGCCGTCATCCGCTCCTTCCAGGTCTTCACCATCGTTCTCGCCATGACGCAGGGTGGCCCGATCAATGCCACCCGCACCATCGTCTACCACATTTATGAACAGGGCATCCAGTACGACGAGATGGGCTACGCCTCTGCTGCTGCCGTTATCCTGCTCATTATCATCGCCATCATGACCTTCATCCAGATGCGGCTGGGCAGAGAAACATAGTAGGGAAGGGGGAAGAGCGAGGAGGGAAGAGAATAGGTTTCCCGCCATTCCTTACCCTTAGCACCCGTAGGGACGGACCCATGTGTCCGTCCACCGACGCAAAAAGAAAAACGAAAGACCCCAAACCAAGAACCAGTAACCCGATGAACACCCGCAGGCAGTTTTTGAAAAAGGTGGGACGTGGTACGGCGGCGTTGGCAGCAGGGCCGTTGCTGGACGGGGTGCGTCCGGCTACACCGTGGCCACCACCTACCGGGGTGGACGATGAGGATTTCTGGAAGCAGGTACGTGCGCAGTTCCCGCTGACGCACGAGCGCACGTATCTCAACACAGGCGGCCTTGGCCCGGCTCCCTACCCGGTGCTTGATGTCGTTCAGCGCACCGTGATGGAACTGCAAGCGATTTGCGAGACAGGACATCACGAAATCGACGAATCCAGAGCACCCGTGGCGGCTTTCTTCGGCGTCCAGCCTTCCGAAATCGCGTTCATGCGCAACGCGACGGAAGGCAACGCGACAGTGGCTTCGGGACTCTTGACGATGCAGGCGGGCGACGAGGTGATTTTTGAATCGCACGCGCATCCAGGCGGGGCCATTCCGTGGATGAGTCGGCAGCAGCAGCAGGGCATCAAAGTCAAGATTTTCGAGCCAGACCCGACGAGCGCCGAGGGCAACCTCCAGCGTATCGCTGACCTCATCACGCCGCGCACCCGCGTCATCCAGATCAGCCACGTCACGGCACCGACGGGCATCCGCCTTCCCGCCAAAGCCGTCGCCGACCTCGCGCACGAGCACGGCTGCTGGTTCCACATCGACGGGGCGCAGTCGGCGGGCATGATCACGTTTGATCTGAAGGAAATCGGCTGTGACTCATACGCCACGAGTGGCCACAAATGGATGGGCGCGCCGCACGGCACCGGTGTGCTCTACATCCGCGAAGACCGACTGGACGAGGTAGCGCCGACCGAGGTAGGCGCGTATTCGGACAATGGATACAGCCTGCCTGACGAGTTTTCCTACAACCCGACCGCCCAGCGCTACGAACCCGGTACCCGCGATGCTACGAAGGCGCTCGGCGTCGCCGCAGCCGTGGCGTTTCTGGAGCAGATCGGGATGCAGCGTGTTGCCGATTATGGGCAGGGACTGGCTCGCTACCTGCAGGATCAGCTTCGGCAGATCGAAGGCGTGACGGTGCTGACGCCAGAGGATGCATCGCTCTCCGGTTCCATCACCACGTTCAAGACCGACACGGTACCGTACGACGAACTCTACCGCTTTTTCGGCCAGGAATTCCAGATGCGCTGCCGGATTGTCACCGAGCGCGATATCAATGCGGTGCGCGTGTCCACCCACATCTTCAACAACAAAGCCGACTGCGACCGGGTGGTCGAAGCCACCCATGCGGCCTTGAAAGACGCTCAGTAACCCGAATCATGTCAACCACTACGCCAGAAACAGCACCCCAGCCATCGACCGTCAGCGCCGATGTGCCGATGCCGCAGGAGGCGTCCTGGCCCCCCCGCCGGGCGTGGTGGAAGCGGTATGCGCCGACGCCATCGGGAGTGGCTATTCACACCGTATTGATTCTGGGTGCAGTAGTGATGGTTGGGCCACTGGTCTGGATGGTACTGACCTCGCTCAAGACGCCTGCCGATGCCGAGGCTTTCTTCGACACGCCTCGCCAGATCGGAGCGATGCTCAAGGGGATGCTGCCCGATCCGCTGACGTGGGATAATTACGAGGCCGTCTTTACGGAGCGCCCGATGCTCCGCTACTACCTCAACAGCGCCATCTACACCGTGCTGCGGATGATTCCGAGCCTGTTCTTCTGTGCACTCGCCGGGTTCATTTTCGCCAAACTCAAATTCCCGGGCCGCGACTGGATCTTCGGTGCGATCATCGTCACGATGATGATTCCATTCCAGATCAAGATGCTGACGCTCTACGAGATGATGGTCGATCTGCGCATGGTAGATACCTACTGGGCCGTCGTCATCGTCGGCATCATGGAGCCGTTCGGTATCTTTCTGTTTAGGCAAACCATCATCGGCATCCCCGACGACCTGCTTGACGCGGCGCGTATTGATGGCTGCGGCACGCTACGGACGTTTTTCAGCGTGGTGCTCCCGCTGATCAAGCCGACGCTGGCGGCCTACAGCATCTTCCTGTTCATGTGGTCGTGGAGCGATTTCCTCTGGCCGCTCATTGTCATCAACAGCGAAATGCTTAAGCCCATCGAAGTCGGCATTCTCGGCTTCTCGGATATCAACAACCCGGAATACGTCAAGATGATGGCGGCCTCCACGGTAGCTGTCGCCCCGATCATTGTGTTCTTCCTGCTTATGCAGAAGCAATTCATCCGTGGCGTCACCATGACCGGGCTGAAAGGATGATGGGGTTGCGGGCGACATATCGCGTGCAACGCTGGACAGGGTGGTTGCTACTGATCGCTCTGCTTATCGGCTGTGGGGGAGAAGGAGCCGCAACAGCCGATGGGCGCAAGGAGGTGCGCGTGTACCTGCTCCTTATCAGCACGAAGCAGGTCGAGTTTTACCAGTGGGCCGAGCAAACCTATGAGGAAGCGCATCCTGACACCGACATCATCATTGAGCAATTTCCCGGCAGCTCGCTCAAGGATTTCGAGATCAAGCTGCGGCTGCGGTTCAGCAGTGGGCAGGCTCCCGATGTGTTTGGCGCGCCCGAGGCGGTCGCCGCTGAGTATGCCCGGCTCGGTTTGCTGGAACCGGCACCGGATTACATCGAGCGCATCGTGCAGGAGAAGGCGCTCAACGCGATGGCCCGTACGGCACCGTACATTGATGGCACCTGCTACGGCGTCACAAATGCGTCGGTGTGGCAGGCGCTGTATTACAACAAGGACATGTTCCGCGAGGCGGGACTCGACCCCGAGGCGCCGCCGGCCACCTGGGACGAGATGGTCAGCATGGGCAAGCAGCTGACCAAGGACGGCACCTGGGGGATCATGATCCCGTCGACCGGCTATCCCTACTGGATGTT
>DATGCC010000534.1:0-31188 GCA_035312345.1 Rhodothermales bacterium | reverse complement strand
GCCAGGACGGCAAGTCAAGCGGCGGCTCGCTGCCCTAAGCTGCATGCAGAGGATATGCTAAAGCATTTACAAGTGGGACGATTTTGCAAAAGTTGTCCCACTTGTTTCATGTGGGAATTGTCCTGTTTCTGCATTACACATCACGTCGTAAATTGTCTATATTGGACGATGCGTGCTACATGGCTCTTCCGCTCTGCCCATCTCTGTCCTAACCAGATCCTCAAACGCATGTTTGGTTGCTCGCGTTTTACTTTGTCGTGGACGTTGTGCGTGGTGCTCCTTGTAGGCTTCGTGGCAGGAGGATGTGCAACGCAGCCCCGGCTCCTCCAGGACGAAGCGGACTATGCCGACACCATCGCCCGGCTGGAAGAGCAAATCGCGCTCAATCCCAATGACGCCGATGCGTTGCGCGACCTCGGCATCATCAACCTGCGTACGTCCAACTATGGGCAGGCGAGCGACCGGCTGGAAGCAGCGTTCAGCCGCGACCCCGACGATCCCAAGACGCTCTACCACCTCGGGCTGACGAACGAGGTGCTGGGCAAGCGAGAGACAGCCCTCCGGCTCTACGCCGAATACCCCGAAGTGTCACGCCTCTCGCCCTATCGCAAGTTGATGGCGGGGCGCTATGTGTGGGTTGTGCGCCAGATTCGGGAGCAAGAGGTGCAGGCTCGCCTCGCCGAAGAGGCGCGGTTGCAGGCGCAGGGCAGTGAACTATGTTCTACACCCCCGGCAACCGACCAGGTGGCCGTGTACCCGCTGGATTACCAGGGCGACGAATCGCGCTATGCGCCCCTCGGGCGCGGCATGGCCGAACTCATCAGCATCGACCTGAGCCAGGTAGAGGGCCTGGAACTCGTAGAACGGGCACGTTTGCAGGATCTGCTGGATGAGATGCGCCTCTCTGCCAGCGAGGGTTTCGATCCGGCGACGGCCCCGCGTATGGGCTGCCTCGTAGGCGCAGGACGGCTCGTGGGCGGCGTCTACAATGTGCTGCCGGGCGACAACCTGCGGCTCGACGCAGCCCTCTGGGAAAACGAGCAGCGCAACGACCTCGATCCCCAGTCCGACGGCCTGAGCCGCTTCATGGCGCTTGAGAAAAGACTCGTCTTCGATGTGCTTGCCCGCATGGGTATCGAGCCGACTCCTGAAGAACGCCAGCGCATTGAGCGTATCCCGACACAAAACTTGCAAGCGTTTCTGGCCTATAGCCGGGGCCTCGAAAGCGAAGATGCGGGCGTGTTTGGCGAGGCGGCCACCTACTATCGGCAGGCCACTATCCATGATCCGAACTTTCGGCTTGCGCAGGACAAAGCCGAGGAAAACGAAGGCATGGCGCTGGCAGGCGGCACCCTGAATACCGCGCTCACGTCAGCCTTCCAGGCCGATCCGACGCCGGGACTGGTGCCTGCCTTTGGGGCCAGCCCGATGACTAATCTCTTGAACAATCTCAACACCAACCTGGAGGCCGGGCTTTTGCCGGGCACCGGGCAGCGGCGGCCTGCTGATGCCTGTTTGGAAGGGGCGTGTGCAGTGGGCCTCCCCGATCCTCCCGACCCGCCGACGCGCTCCGGGAATCAATAGGCAGAGCTATTGCACCAGGAAGCGTTTCATCGTTAATCCGTAATGACCATGCTCGTTGTACGTGTCACACATCATGCATCGCGCTTGAGCAAGCTGTTGGGGGCATTGCTGCTCACGATAGGCTTTGTCTCCGTTGCCACTGCCCAGGGCATTACAGTGACGCCCAACCCCATCACCTTTGGGCTGGAACGGATTGGGAATGGCGATAATGTTCTGGGTACCATCACGGCCAATGACTCTGCGGGGGATTTGATAGAAAATGTTTTCGTAGAAGGCAATTCGTCATCGTTCTTTGTAATTGTTGATACTTCCCAATGTATGGGGGGTATGTTTCCCTGCTTTTTGAGCGAGGGAGAGTCGTTGTCCTTCACGGTCTACTTCGACCCTGCAGCACTGGGGCGTCTCTCAGACAACCTGGTTGTAGAGTGGAATCTGGGTAGTGCCGCACCCAAAAATGAAGCGGCTGACCTTACCATGGTGCCCCTTAGCGGGACAGGGATATCGAGTTTTTCCGCGTCAGCCAACCCACTCGATTTTGGACCAAGGATCGTAGGCACGACGACGACGATGAGTCTGGAGATTGTGAACGAAATCAACCTTGATCTTTTTATCGATGATATCTTTGTCGAGGGGTCCCTATCGCCTTTTTCTACCAGCACGCCGGCCGGATTTGTCCTGACACCGGGAGCAGGTACCACCATTCAGGTATCCTTTCAGCCGCAGTCCGTTGGTTCCTTTGTGGATGACCTGGTCATTGTCTCAGAAGTGATCTCTTCAAAAGCAAGCCTGCCCATTGATAACAGAATAGAACTCTCAGGCGAAGGCATCCCACAGCCGCTTCCTATTATCGACGTGGACCCCCTGTCTCTCGACTTCGACCCGGTGCTGATCGGGAATAGTGCCGTTGAAAACCTGACCATCACCAACATCGGGACGGCAGATCTTGTGGTAGAGGTTGAGGTGACGGGAATGGATGCGGCCTCCTTCGGCGTGCCCACATCGGGCTATGTGCTAGATCCCGCCGAGTCTGTTGTGCTGCCTGTAACGTTCGAGCCGCTTGAGGAGGGCATCCTGGAAGCCAACGTGCGCATCACCAGCAACGATCCTAACGCTCCCGTTGTAGGCGTGCCCCTGGCAGGCGAGGGCGAAGTGCCAGCCGAACCAGAGGTTATAGATTTCGGTATCGTTGTGGTCGGCGAGGAAGCCACCTATGAGTATGCGGTAGAGAATACCGAACAATTCCCGCTGAATATGTCGGTAGGCATCTTTGAGGATGACACCGGCAGCTTCAGCGCTACCCCCGAGGCTTTTGTGCTTCCTTCCGGCGAGCGGCAAACGATTACCTTCACCTATGCTCCCCAGGCAACGGGTTCGGCAGACGCTGCGGTGCTCATCGAGAGTGAGATAGAACCCATCGCGCTCGTTTTGCAGGGAGAAGCAGTGGCTCCCAACATTGTGGTCCAAAACAGAAGCCTGAACTTTGGGACGGTAGCGGTGGGCACGCCCGTCATCCGGCAGGTAACAGTGCGCAATCTTGGCAACAGCGATTTACAGATCTCCGACACACCAATCATCGGGGGGAGTGGTCAGTTTGAGGTTACGGCAATGGGTGGGGCGCGTGTGGTGGCTCCAGACGGATCGTTTAATCTCGAAGTGACCTTTACGCCCACAGAGGATGGTCCGCAGACGGCCACCTTGCGCATTCTGAGCAACGACCCCGATGAACCTGTGCTTGATATTGCGCTCATGGGGACGAGCAATTGTGCTATTCAGGTCTCCGAGAATAGCCTACCCTTCGGGGACGTGCGGGTGGGAGAGGTCGCCATGCAGGAAGTCATCGTAGGTCACACCTGTGCTGATCCTGTCGATCTTGAAGTGGTGGTAAGTGGTGAGGATGCTTTTACCGTAGATCCACAAGGCACGCTGACCATGGCAGCCGGGGTGAGTCAAACCCTCACGGTGACATTTAGGCCCACAGGCGGCGAGCAGGCTGCCATTCTGGACATTGATGACCTGATCCCCGGAAACGAGGGGCCTGTGGATGGACCGCTAGCGGGAGTAACCGTCTCGCTGACGGGGCGCGGCCTCGAACCTGACCTCATGCTGCAAGCCGGGCAAGTCGAATTCGGCACGGTCACGGTGGGGCGTACAGCCGCTTTGCCATTCGTACTCACCAACATAGGCAATGCCGACCTGAGTCTTTCGGGTCTGACGATAGGCGGAGCCAATGCGAATGCTTTTCAGATAGAAGATGCCAGCGCCTCAACGCTGGCCCCCGACGCAACACGCACCCTGAACCTCACCTTCAGTCCAGGAACCGCAGGAGCCAAGACCGCGATATTGCGAATCGAGAGCGACGACCCAGACACGCCGCAACGCAACATTGCCCTCTCTGGCAATGGCATGGAGGTGCAGCATGAGTCACCTGCTACCGTAGATACCAATACGCCTACCCAGCTTGGCTTCCAGGTACCAACGGATTTGCAGAGCGCCAGCGGGCAGTTGTTCTACCGGCGAGGGGGAGAGCAGGCCTATGCATCGACGCCGCTGGTAGCCAGTGGGGGGACGGTGGAGGGGCAGGTTCCTGCCTCCTACGTGACGCCTCGCGGGGTGCAGTATTATGCCGAGTTTGATCTCGGTGGGGAAACGATAACCTTCTCTACGCCGAGCGAGCCGCTCCAACTGCGCGTTCGTGTCGCGTCGCTCAGTCCACAGGAAACCCGCTCCGATTTTGTGCTCACCCCGGAGGCCTACCGGATGGTGTCGTTTCCGCTGGCGCTGGACGATCCCAGCGTAGCGGCCCAGTTTACTGACGATTATGGGCCCCTGGATCCTAGTGTCTGGCGGATGTCTCGGTGGAATGCGACGGCTGAAATGTATCAGGAGTATGAGGGTACGTCCAGCTTCCAAAATGCGGGCATCGCAGCGTGGCTTGTGACGAACACCGGCGAAGGCTTCGATGTCGAGAATGGCGTCTCTCGCAACCTGGAGTCGCCTTTCGAGATCACGCTGGAGCCTGGCTGGAACCAGATCGGCGACCCGTTCCTGTTTCCCGTGGACTGGAGTGGTGTCGGCAACAGCAGTGCCGTGCAGGGGCCATATTTCTTCGATGGCACCGATTATCAGATGGGTGTATCACAGATACGACCCTGGGATGGGTATTTCGTCTTCAACCCGGACGCAACGCCGGTCACGCTCGCGGTGCCGCCCATTGCCTCGGAGAGTGCGGGGAAGCAGGCAGAGGCGAATCCCTTGTTTGCGGAAGCCAGCTATATGCTTCAAATCCGCGCCGACGTGCCGGAGCAGGATCTGCACGACACGCAGAACTTCATCGGTTTTGCCGAAGCGGCGCGGACGGGATGGGATATGCTCGACTGGCCAGAACCACCGGGCATCGGATCCGCTGTACGCTTGCGTGTGATGCAAGAGGGCAACGCCTATGCCAGCGCCTTCAAGCCATTGACAGAACAGGGCGGTACCTGGGATCTCGAACTCGATGTATCGTCGCTGAAGCATGTGCAGACGCGGACTATCCCGGTACAGGTAGGACTGATGGAGCACGGCGTGCGTCCAGAGGGTTTCGAGCGGTATGTGATCGATCTGGATGAGGGACGTGTGCTGCCTGCCTCGGAGGGCGTCTTGAGCCTGACGTTGTCCAGGGATCAGCCCGTGCGGCACCTGCGCGTCGTCATAGGCACCAAGGCGTTTGCCGAGGCAGAAAGTGAGGGCGTCTCGCTCGTGCCGACGGAGTACGCCCTGGAAGGCAACTATCCCAACCCATTCAATCCCGAAACGGTCATCCGCTACAGCCTCAACGTGCAGAGTACCGTCGAGCTTGTCATCTTCAACGTGCTCGGGCAGCGAATACGCACGCTGGTACAGTCCGATCAGACGAGTGGGACCTACGAAGTCCGCTGGGATGGGCGTGATGAGGCAGGGCAGTCGGTTGCCAGTGGCGTTTACATCTACCGCCTGCAAGCGGATGGCTTCACGGCGTCGCGCAAGATGCTTTTGCTACGATAAATACAGGAGGAGTTTTGAAACGGACGCTGTTCATCTTGCTTTTGTTGGGGCTGACGCTACCGAGCTTCGCCCAGGAGGGAAGTATGTACCTGTCGAGCCAGCGGCAGCCCATACGGGTCTCCGTCAATGCGCTATATCAGACGTATGAGAGGGATAGCCTTCAGGTCTCTGAAGTCAGCGTGCCGGTTTCCATCCTGGTGCCGATCGGTCAAAAAGTAGCCTTCAGCCTGCAAGCCGGGCAGGCGTCTGCCACGGGTGATAATCTCGAAAGCCTCAGTGGCGTCAGCGATGTGCAGGCGGGCCTGAGCTTCTTGCAGAAGATTGGATCGAGCAGCCTCGTGCTGAGCCTCGGTGCCAACCTGCCCAGTGGCAAACGCGAACTCACGGAACAAGAATTCCAGACCTCGCTGCTGCTGAGCCAGCATTTCTATGATTTTCGTATTCCTGGCTTCGGGCAGGGATTCAATGTGGCACCGGGGTTCGTCTGGGCATTTCCGATGAGCGAAACTGTGGTGCTGGGGCTGGGGGCTTCCTACCAGTACAAGGGGGCCTATCGACCCCTTGCCGAGATGCCAGAAGATTATGATCCTGGCGATGAAATTATCATTACCGGCGGTCTGGACATCAAAGCTGCTCCTACCACCAACCTCTCTGCTGATGTAACCTACACAACGTACACCAGCGACAAGTTAGGCGAGGAAGAAGTCTTCGCTGTAGGCGATCGCCTGGTAGCGACAGGACAGGTGCTGACATACTTCGGGGTCAACGAGTTACGTGTGGTAGGGCGCTACCGGGGCCAGTCGGAGAGCAGCCTGCCTGCCGGAGCCGGTGGCACCGACGAGGCGTTGCGGACGCTTCCGGCGCAGGGGCTGATTCGCCTGGCATATCGGCAAGCATTAGGCAACATGGTGTGGGTGGGGCTTCTCGGGCAGGCGCGTCTCTATGACGAGACCAGCCTCTTCGAGAAAGCGTCGCTGTTCGATGCAGGGCTCCTGCCAGAAGTAGCCGTATCGCCCTCGGTACGGCTGCAATCCCGCTTCATCTACACCTTCGGCGATTTCTCTGGCTTTGAAGTGGGCGGTGGTCTTGTGTTGTCGTTGTAAAGCAGTTCTCAGAAAACAGGATGGGCGTTGGGGCGTAGGGAAAGCACACAGGCTCATCAAACACATTCCCGCCCATTCACCATGAAGGCCCTTCTCGTCATTGACGTCCAGAACGATTTTTGCCCAGGCGGCTCGCTGGCCGTACCCGATGGCGATGCGATCATTCCACACGTCAATGGTTTGGCTTCCTCCTTCGAGCATGTGATTCTGACGCAGGACTGGCATCCGCAAGGGCATCACTCGTTTGCGTCTTCCCATGCTGACAGACAGCCCTACGACACCGTCGATTTGGCCTATGGCGAGCAGGTCTTATGGCCGGATCATTGTGTTCAAGGTACCAGGGGAGCCGCATTTCATCCTGCCTTGCATCAGGATCGCGCCGAACTCATCCTGCGCAAAGGCTTCCGCCGCACCATCGATTCATACTCAGCCTTTTTTGAGAACGATCAAAAGACCCCCACCGGGCTGGCAGGCTACCTCCGCGAACGTTCTATCGATACACTTTATCTGGTCGGGCTGGCAACGGATTTCTGTGTCAAATGGTCAGCGCTTGATGGGAAAAGGCTGGGCTTTGAGGTGTACGTCGTAGAAGAGGCGGTACGTGGGATCGATACGCAGGGTTCGCTTGCCCGTGCCTGGGACGAAATGCGGGAGGCCGGGGTGCAGATCGTTTCTGCTGAGGCTGTTTTGCAGGCTGCCTGAGGAAGCAGCTAGACTCAAGAAGGGAAAAGGATGCGGTGGCGCAGGGTCTCGGCGTCGCCGGGGGTGACGGCCACATAAATATCATCGCGGTTGCGCCAGACGAGCACCTGCCGTTCACCGAGGTCGTGCAGGTCGAAGCGTTGCTCTTCCTGAATCTGGCGCAGGATATCAGGTTCGAGGGAGAGGCGGTCCTCAAACTGGTTCAGCAGGGCGTAGTTGTACACGTAGAGCACCAGCGTTTGCCCCGCCTCGCGTTCATCCTGATAGAAAAACGCCGGGACGGATACGTCGGGTGCCGGTTTGCGGACACCTACGCCTGTGAGGGTGGCCCCGTCGATGGTGGGGAGCGTCATGCGCTGGCCTAGATTGCCTCGGACGTATTCCTCGGCCTGCCGCAGGCTGCTTGTGGGAAAGGTGGCAGTGAGGTCTTCAGCCTGCTTTACCGAGAGGGTGATGAGGTTGGTTTCAGGCGTTTCTTCCACCGACCGCGAGGCAAAATACCCCGTCAGCCCGACGACAATGATAAGCAGCGTCACCAGCAGCCCGCGCCGTATCGCGGGCGAGAGGCCTTTGGGTTCAGGCTTCGGCAGCGTGCGGACGCGCGGTATAGGCAGACGCGGCAGGTGGTCGGCTTCCGAGCCATCTTCAGGCGGCAAGGGGGCGTTGTTTTCCTCCGGTGTCTCAGCCACTACTGGTTTTGCAACCTGGGCTTCGAGCAGCGTCGAGCGTATGGCGGCAGGGACCGTGCCAAACGTCGTACTGAAAGCCTGTTTCAGAGCTCCTCCCAGCCATCCTTTGGGCAGGCTCGTGGCAACCAGGTTTTGCTCCCGTTTGGTTAGCTCACTCCTGAAATCGTTTTTCAGTGTAGATCGCGCCTGGGTCAGGGCGTCGCAGGCGACCGCTTCATCAAGGTGGAGCAAGGGAGCCGCCTCGGTGCAGCTAAAGCCTTCCACTTCGCACAACAGCAACACGAGGCGCTGCTGATGCGGAAGGGTCGAGAGGACGACGGGCAGCGTGCGGGTCGTGATTTCCTCGGCCAGATGACGACGTACAGATTGCAGCGTCTCGTCAACGACGGCGGCAGACGCATCGCCATCGGTGTAGAGGGCCGTTTGCTCTTGATGGATCTGGGTGAGCAACTGGAGGAGGGCGTGCTTGGCCTCGTCGTCGTCCTGGTGGGGCGGCAGCATCACGAAGGCCTGCGTGTAGGTGTCCTCTACCAACTGCGTCGCTCGGTCCTCATCTTGCGCCAGCACACGCGCCAGCAGGTAGACGCTTTGCAGATGCGCCAGCAGGGCTTCGCGACGAGGATCGATGGATTCAGGCATTTTGTCTGGGAGCCTATGAGTCTGGGAGATTACGAGAAGGTAAGACAGCGCTTTTTCTTTCTTAGTCTCTCAGGCCCTTAGATTCATAGGCTCTTAGGTTCGACGTCTTTAAACAGGACATTAACCGGTGTGCCCTTACGAATGTCGAGCAGGTTCGATGCGTTCCCGGTGTTGACGGCGATCTCCAGGAAGTTGCTGCTGCCGAAGAGCAGCAGTGGCTCGCCGGCCTCGGTATCGCCATAGGTCGTGTGGACTCCTTCAAGGATCGCGTTGCCGACGAAACACTTAAGCGGGCGTCCATCGCGCTGGCGCTCGAAGAGCGGGCGCGGAATGTTGGTGATGCAGTTGCCAAACCGGTCCACATGCACTACCCAGCCTTGCACGCCCTGGTCGTCGTCGATGGGCAGCGCCCAGTGCAACGGTTTCAGCGACTCGATGGGGGTGCCAATGTCGTTGAGCGCACGTCCGGCAGCCAGGTGCGCGGCGACAGGGGCAAACACATCTCGACCATGGAAGGTGTCGCTGATGTCGGAGGTGCGCCAGAACGCAGATCGATCCAGCACGACGAGTTCATCCGGTGGCTCGCCATCCAGCAGCAACGCGAAGAGGCCGTTGTCCGGTCCGACGAACGTATGTCCGCCATGCCGCAAGGCTACCGGGCGGCGTGTGGTGCCGACGCCGGGGTCAACCACGACGAGGTGCAGGGTTTCCTCCGGGAAATAGGGCACCGCCTCGCTCAGCACGAACGCAGCTTCCATCACGTCCTGCGGCGTAATTTCGTGAGAAATGTCGATAAAGCGCACGTCGGGGTGAATCGACAGGATCGTCCCCTTCATCGCGGCGACATAGGCATCGCGGGTGCCGAAATCAGTGGTGAGGGTGAGTAGCGAAGACACGTTGAGGAGAGAATGAGAGTCTAAGAGGCTGAAAGGCTATAAATCTACGCTCTTTTTAAGAGAAAGAGGGGAGCATGCAGGCATTTTCTTCTTTCCCAGGCTCCTGGTATCATAGAAGCGCAGGCTCCTTTTTATACCGAAGCTGGAACCGGACGGAACAGCACAGGTCATACCCGCAATGGTTCGGATTGTTTGATTCCTCAACGCCCGCGATGGCCGATAAACACGATACCACGGAGGCAACGACGGAAGCGGCAGCCAGTGCTGTCAGCGAGCAGTATCACGAAGCGCTCGACCGGTTTATTCTCTTCTGGGGTGAGATGGCCTCGACCTGGGGCATCAACCGCACCATGGCACAGATCCACGCCCTGCTCTACGTCGCCGAGGACCCGCTCGACACTGACGCCATCATGGAGCGCTTGCAGATCAGCCGGGGCAACGCCAACATGAACCTGCACTCGCTGGTCAACTGGAACCTCGTCCGCAAGGTGCATCAGGCCGGATCGCGGAAAGATTTTTATGTGGCTGAGAAAGATGTGTGGCACATCACCGCGCAGATTATCCGTGAGCGGGAGCGCCGCGAGATCGCGCCAATCACGCAGCAACTCCAGGACGTGCGTGACGTGCTGACGGACAACCAGGATGTCGCCTGCGGTGATCTCAGCCCGGAAGACCAGCAGTTCTGTGAGCGCATCGAAAACTTGATGGAACTGATGGAAGTCTTCGATGGCTTCTTCCAATCGCTACTGCCGTTTGTACAAAAGCGCAACATCCCGATGATGAAGCAGTTCATCGCCCTCGCCGAATCGATGCAGGGCGGCCCGGAATAGCAACGTGAGTGAGTGTGGGAGGATGGGGATAGGGCCTTTCTTCGCAAACACGCTTCTCTCATCCCCGCCAACTTCCCAACCACCCATACCCAGAAATGTCCACCAAGCACATCGGTGACCAGGGCGAGGCCATTGCGGCGGCCTACCTGGAGGCGCAGGGCTACACCATCCTGGAGCGCAACTATCGCTTCGAGCATGCCGAGGTGGATCTGGTCTGTTTTAAACCGGCGGCGCAGTATGAGCAGGGTGGCGAACTGATTTTTACCGAGGTCAAGACGCGCACGGGGCTGGGCTTTGGCCGCCCGGAAGAGGCCGTCACCGAGGAGAAAAAGCGTCATCTGATCCGCGCTGCGAAAGCTTATCTCTACGAACGCAAGCTGGAAGGCTCCCCCTGCCGCTTTGACGTGATCAGCATTGTACTACAGGGCGGTCAAGAGCCGGAGATCGAGCACTTCGAGGATGCGTTCTGGGTGCTGTAGCAGTAGGCTGAACGTCGTCGCAGACCGGCTTCCTTACCATACTGCCCACCGTGTAGGCATGCAAGATTCTATCCTGAGCAACCTGCCCAGTTTACTTGTTCTCGGTCTCGTAGCACTTGCAGCCCTGGGCCTTGCTCGCAACCGGCAGTCGCCTTTCGAGAAGATGGCAGAGCGCCGCGCCGCCGCCCGTGCGTTGGCACTCACCCTCGGGATTCAGGGGGCTCATTTTGTTGAGGAGGCAGCGACGGGTTTTCCCGAGCGGCTGGGGGCGCTACTTGGTCTGCCAGCGATGCCCTTTTCCTTCTTCGTTGTCTTCAACTTGGCGTGGATTGGGATCTGGGTCGCCTCGGTGCCGGGGGTGCGGTCGGCGCGACCCGCCGCGTATTTTACGGCCTGGTTCCTCGCCATTGCTGGAATGGTCAATGGCATTGCGCATCCGCTTCTAGCCATCGCCGCGGGTGGGTATTTCCCAGGCTTAGTGACCGCTCCTATCATTGGAGGCGCGGGGTATTGGCTCTGGCAACGACTCTGCCGCTCGACGAAGAGCAGGTAGTGTTGATGGACAGAAACGAGCCGCGTGCAGGCCCCAATCATTTTACCAGGCAGTTTCTATTCTTTATATCCTCAGCGTCTCAGCGGGATGTTCGGCCATCCAGTGTCTGGCAATGTCTTCTCGTCGGCAGATCCACACGGTCTCGTGACCTTGCACGTAGTCGAGAAAGCGTGCCAACGCCATCGCGCGCGCAGGATGCCCGCTGATTCGCCCATGTAGACCGACGCTCATCATCTTCGGACGGTGTGCGCCTTCTTGCCACAGGAGGTCGAAAGCGTCCTTCAGCAACTGGAAGAAATCCTCCCCAGAAGAAAAACCGTTCGGCAGCAAAAAGCGGACATCATTGTTAACCAGGGTGTACGGAATCACCAGGTGCGGAGGCGATCCATCGAGCCAATAAGGAAGGTCGTCGTTGTAGGCGTCAGAAAGGTAAAGTAATTCACCGTGTTCACGTAACAGATGGCGTGTATGTTGACTGACCCTCCCGGTATACCAACCTACAGGAGGGGTGCCACAAATTCGCTCGATGATCTCGAAGGTAAGACGGATATGACGTCGCTCTTCGTCTTCAGGCATGTCGCGATAGTCCACCCAACGGTAGCCATGTCCGGCAACCTCGTGACCGGTAGCACTAAGCGCACGACCGATGCCTGGATTGAGTTCTAGGGCTCGGCCGACAGCGAAGGCGGTGAGTGGAAGGTTGCGGGCGTTGAAGAGTTCCAGGATACGCCATACACCTGCTCGCGAGCCGTATTCATACATGCCCTCGACGCTCCAGTCGCGTTCTCCCCTACGTGGTGGGCGGCCCGGCAACTCGTGCAGATACGCCTCTGACTGGGCATCCCCATGGAGGATAGATGATTCTGCGCCCTCCTCTATGTTGAGCACAAATTGAACGGCAACGCGCGCCTCACCCGGCCATCGCGGATGGGGTGGGTTGCCACCATAACCGATGAGGTCGCGTTCAGCCATCAGCCCAGTTCGAAGGTCGTGACGCCGAAGATCCGCTCATGCGCCAGATCGGGCGGCGGCCCCAGGTACATCCGCGCGCAGCCGAAGACTTCAAGCATCTGGTGTTGCTGCACAAGTTCGATGGCAGCGGGGTTGCTCTCCGGGACATCGAGAAACAGGGAGCCACCAGCGGCGAACCCTGCCAGGTGCATGTAAAGGGCCTGGGCCGCCAGGGCATCATCAGCGAACAGGGGGCCGATCTTGCACCCTTCTCTGCAGCGCCGCACCACGCCATATCCGCTCAGCCTCCCATCGCGCTGGTACCCAAGGGCAAGCGCATCGGGTTGCGATATCCACTTTTGCAGGAAGGTTGGCCGCAAGGCGGGAAAGCAGGTGCGGTCGTAGTCGAGTATCTGGTCGAGCGGTAGGGTGTCCAGCAGAATGATGTTTTTGTCGTCATCCGGCGAGGTCACGGGGCGATCCGGTATCTCGGCCCGGAAACGCATGTTGCGATGAGAGAAGGCGAAACCACCCGTGGCATAATAATCCTGCATCTCAAAGACGCCGTCCAGACCGATGCTCGCGCCTGGGCGCAGCCGTTTCAGAAGCCGGTCGCGGCGGGCGTGCCAGAGCGTATTGCCTAAACCCTGGCCGCGGTATTCGGGCCGGACGATAAAGAAACCCATAAAGCCAAATTCGCCATGGTAGGAGGTGATGGCTCCGCCGCCAATCAACTCGCCCTCCAGATCCGCTGCGATGAAAGCTTCTGGATCCGTGGCCCAGAATACCTCGGCATCATGAAGGCCAGGATTCCAACCCTCGCGTGCAGCCCAGGCAACGAGCTCGTCTACCTCAGTACGGGTCATATTGCGTATTACAAGCGCATCCGACATGGCAATACTCTTCTAAATAGCTCTTTGAGCAGACCGTCGCTCTTTCAGGGAAGGGGTGTATGCCCCACCCAGGATACCAAAGTTTTTACACATTGGAAAACCAGTATCGTCAGACCCGACGTTGCATAAATGATCCCTTGAAACGGTCCAGATAACACTGTAGTTGGATTAACGGTGCCACGTGGGGGATGGGTCATTCTGAAATAGAAAGCCTCTATAACCTGGAAGTGCACTATGAGGGAGGGCCGGGATTAACGTTTCAGCAACTGTTCGGCAACAAGAAAGCCACATAGTAATCGAGCCTTGCTGACCCAGGATAAGGTTTTGTTGAGCGTGAGAGGCGGAACGCCGCATGAAACCCATTGGAGCCGCCGATGGGCGAGACGGTCTTGCCTCGTTCAAAGGAAAGTGTCTACATTAGTTTGTACAATCATTATGCTTTCAGGCGTCCTGCCCTGAGTATGGATAGCGCGTTTATCCGTGGGGACGGGTCGTAAAGAGGAAGCATAACATCACCCGCTCATCAACCCCGTCCAATGTTATGTCCACCACTAATTTCCATATGACTTGCCTCCATAGGTTTACCCAGGTGGTTGCTCGATGGCTCCTCGTTCCTGTATTGCTACTGGCAGGTATGGGATGCGGTCACATCCAGCAAGCGGCAGAAATGGAAGAGCAGGAGTGGATTTCGCTCTTCAATGGGCAGGACATTGATGACTGGATCGTCAAGATCAACCACCACGACGTAGGGGTAAACTGGGAGAACACCTTCCGCGTCGAGGATGGCATAATGAAGGTCCGCTACGATGGCTATGACGACTTCAACAACCAGTTTGGGCACCTTTACTACAAACAGCCTTTCTCGCACTACCACCTCGTCGTCGAGTATCGCTTCGTAGGCGAGCAGCAGCCGGGAGCCCCGAGTTGGGCTCTGCGAAACAGTGGGGTCATGTTGCACACACTGGACCCACGGACGATGCCGCGCGATCAGGACTGGCCCATCTCCGTAGAAATGCAGTTCCTCGGCGGCCTTGGCGATGGCGAGCCTCGCTCGACAGGCAATATGTGCTCACCGGGCACGAACATCGTCTACGAAGGCCAACTCGACCCCACGCATTGCATCAATTCCACCTCCGAGACCTACGACGGGGACCAGTGGGTCCGGGCCGAGGTCATCGTGTTGGGGGACTCGCTCATCACGCACATCGTCGAGGGAGATACGGTCTTGCAGTATACCCAGCCACAGATCGGGGGGGGGGCGGTAGAGAACTACGACCCAGCCGTTAAGCCGCCGGACGGCACACTACTACGGGAGGGGTATATCGCGCTTCAGAGCGAGGGACACCCGCTTGATTTCCGCAAAGTTGAGCTGCTGAATCTGGTGGGCTGCATGGATCCCGAGGCGAGCAACTACAAGAGCTATTACGTCAAGTCGGATCCCACCCTGTGCCAGTAAACGGTTTCTCGTTTAGTACAAGACCGACACGAAGAAATCCTTCATCTGGGCCGCGTGATAGACGCCGTATTGGGCAAACGTAGCTTTGGTTCTTGCGTCCGGCTTCCAGTCGAAGAACGCGTGGGAGGCCCCGCCCACCTGCACGTATTCGACCCGCTGACCAGCCGCTACGAGGGCATCCATAAAAGTGCTTACCGCCTCATCTGTAATGAGAGGATCCTGGGTGCCCCGCGTGAGATACTGCGGCACGGCCCGCTCGGAGGCATTGGGAATGTGGCTGAGGGGCGCAATGGCGTCTTTCCACGTGTCGTCGGCAGCAGGGTCTTCGGAAAAGTGATTCAGCAGGTTGCCACCGAATACGCCATAGCTAGGCGCGGCAGCCTGGATGGAAGCCATCATATCAGCCCGTACCTGTTCGAGCGATTTGTCCTCAGGGAGGTAGGACGGCATAAACTCGAAAACGCCCGGCGTTTTGCCGAACCCCCCATCGCCGATCATGTTGGGCATGAGGGATGCTGCCGCCGACAGGTGACCACCCGCACTGTCCCCGGTCAACCCAATGCGGGTAGGGTCGCCGCCATACGCGGCGGCATGCTCCATGATGTGCGCGATAGCGCCAAAGACATCCTCAATGAGGTTGGCCATCGTATTGTTGGTCGCATCGCCGTCAAGCTTCCCGGCCCAGCGGTAATCGATGCTGAAGACCACGAACTGCCCGCCTCGGGTTAGCTCGCGGGCCAGGCCGCGCATGATGTCCTCGGTATTGGTGGACCATCCGCCGCCGTGTATGATGATGAGGCAGGGCAGGTTGGCAGCGCCTTTGGGCGAGAAAACGTCGTATTTGAGCGGTTTAACACCAGGTTGGGCATAAACGACATCCTGGGTGACGTCGATGTGATCCACCATGGAGGGTTCGATAAACGACGCGCCGATATGCTTGTCTTGGTCGATGGTGACTTCGAATTGGGGCGTCATCGACTCGTGGTACATGGCTCCCCAACGCCCGGGGACCGAATAATAGCCGCTATCGAGCACATAGCCGGCATCCGGTGTAGCGGTCACCGTGACATCCGTCCCGGCCGGGTATTTCCCATCGGCAGGCAAGGCGGGGTCCAGTTCGACGGCCCCATTGACCGGCTCATCGACGACGACGGTGAAAGATTCCGTTTGTGCGTAGAGTTTCCCTGATCCCACCATGGCCGCCAGTGCAATCAAAATGAAGGTTGTAGACAAACGTGGTCCCATGGTTTAGTCTAGGATTGGTGGTACATAGGGCAAGGTCCTGGTTTTTCTCGGTCCGGTCCATCGTACCAAATCCTGGGGTGTAATGCAATAACTGTCGCTACGGTTTGGGTTGTAGCACACATCTCAGAAACAGGCAAGGAGACGTGTGAGATTGGTGATTTCCGGGCAGTTTCGCTTCGGGGCTCCCTTGCTCTGCGCAGCGGTTTTGCGTACTCTGTCGTTTAAGCGAGGCAGTCCTTTTTGTCTGAGACCTGACCGTTAGGTATGCACTGTGGACACACCATGGCGTCTCGCCCAATCTCACCTATGCATCTGGCCCCTTAACGTATGATGGCATTCCGTCTCCCGATCTGGTCCCCATGCTGGCTCGCCGCATTTGTTGTGCTGGTGTTGTTGGGGAGCAAGATTCCCTGTGCTGTTGCTCAGGAGACCCTGTTATTGTGGCCCGATGGGTCACCAGACCACAGTGGACTATCAGGCCCCGAGACCAGGGACTTTTGCGTCGGGAATATCACGGAGGCGTCGCTTACCGTCTATCACCCTGACTCGACGGCGGCTCTTGGGGCTGCGGTGTTAGTCGTTCCGGGGGGTGGGTATTCGGTTGTGTGTCTGGACCATGAGGGTTCGGCTATTGCCGAGTGGCTCACTGAGATGGGTTTTACGGTTGGGGTATTGAAGTACCGCTTGCCGAATGGGCACTACCCGGTGCCGCTCCAGGATGCACAGCAGGCGTTACGCCTGATGCGCAGTCGTGCCCAGGCATGGCATATCGCACCAGACAAAGTTGGTATCCTGGGGTTCTCTGCGGGAGGGCATCTAGCGTCGACCATTGGCACCCACTTCACCGAGGATTTCTCCAGCGGTAAAGGAGACCACCAGGATCTCAGTCACCGTCCGGGTTTCATGGTATTAGTGTATCCGGTGGTCACGATGATGGATGACTACACGCACCACGGATCACAAAGAGGACTGCTTGGAGAGCAGCCCACAGAAGACCAGCGTCAACGGTTCTCAAACCATTTGCGCGTCAATGATCAGACGCCGCCGACCTTTCTGGTGCATGCCAGTGATGATGACGTTGTTCATCCGTTTAATAGTACCGCCTTCTACATCGCCCTCAAAGAGCACGGCGTTGCCGCTGAGCTTCATCTGTTTGAACAGGGAGGGCATGGGTATGCCTTGTCAGAAGATTCGCCAGCCCACGGCTGGGCTACACTCGCCCAAGACTGGTTGTATCGAACCCTGGGCATAGAGCCATGATGGCCCTTCACCGGCGCATGCTGACCAGACAGACGGGCCTGCCTGCTTTTACAAGAGGAGTACGCTTCACCGGTTTCCAGGCTCGTACAAAACCACAGATTTGTGAATCCAAACATGCCAACCAGTGCCATTTGATCGATGTCAATGGCAAAAGCTCATCTGATGAAAGAGAACAGCATACGTCTTCTTACCCTCCTGATTTCGGTGCTACTGGGAGCGGCCACCGCCTGTGCACAGATTCCCGTCACGTCCTCCGAGGATTTCTCTATCGTTCAACTGGAAACCAATGCTGCCTCCGAGCCGCTTGGCCTTCACGATCCTTACCCCAGGTTGTCGTGGGTGCTCGAAAGTGAGGCGCGCGGTGTGATGCAGCAGTCGTTCCGGGTGCTGGTGGCTTCTCACCCAGCGCTTTTGAGCGAAAACCAGGCAGACGTGTGGAATTCCGGGGAGGTTCAGTCCAGTGATCCCTGGATCGTGTATGCAGGCCCTGCACTGGTGTCTCGGACCCGCTATTACTGGTCAGTTCGCGTGCAAACGACGAGAGGCATCCAGAGCACGTCGCAGCCGACCTGGTTTGAAATGGCACTCCTCGATCCTGACTTGTGGCAGGGTAACTGGATTGCTGGCCCCGAGCGGTTGATGGAACGGCTCACGCCCGAGGAAGGCGAGGCGGACGATGCCGGGATCCAGGCGTCTGGGGAGTTTTGCAGACCACCACGCTGGCCTGCTGAGGGCTTTTTCCCCAACGTGGTGCCCAACAACCAGGGGGTCTGCCGGGCGATCAGAGCGGTCCCCATGCTACGCACGTCCTTTGAAGTCACAAAGCCCATCACCCAGGCGCGCGTCTATGCGACGGGACTTGGATACAACGATTTGACCATCAACGGCACCCGGGTCTCGGACAGCGTGCTCGATCCCGGCTTCACGGACTACAACGAGACGGTCTATTACACCACCTATGATGTCACGAGCCTGCTGGGGCAGGGAGAAAACGTCGTCGCCACAGCACTGGGATCCGGGCAGTACGACAGCGCAACGCGGACGTGGGATTGGGGCTGGGACCAGGCCGAGTGGCGGGCCACACCGCGTCTCCGGCTCCAGCTACACATTACCTACGCCGATAGCACGGAGGAGGTCGTCGTCTCAGACGGCTCCTGGAAGGTGAGTGTCGATGGGCCGACCCGATACGACAGCTACTACCTCGGCGAGACCTATGATGCCCGGCGCGAGATTCATGGCTGGAACGAGCCGGGCTTCAATGCATCGGGTTGGCCGACCGTGCGGGTCGTAGACGCGCCGGCGGGTGCCGTGTGGGCACAGGCACATGAGCCAATTCGGGTTGTGGACACCCGCGGTCCTGGCACGAGGACAGAGCCGACGCCGGGCGTGTTCGTGTACGATGTAGGACAAAACCTCACCGGGTGGGCGCGCATCCGGGTCGAGGCCCCCGTGGGCACCCCCGTCGAGGTGTTTTATAGCGAGAAGCTGGACAGTCTCGGGCGGGCCAGCGACGAGACCGGCTTTGCGCTGGTGGGTGGTCAACTGCAAACCGATTATTACGTCGCTCGGGGTTCCGGCAGTGAACAGTGGACGCCCCGCTTCTCATACAAAGGCTTCCGGTACGTCCAAGTCAGCAGTCCCGACGGTCAGCCGCTCCCTGAAGCAGTAACAGTAGAGGTTGAAGCCATCGAACAGGTGCGGACTGGTTTTGAGGCGACGTCGATCTTCGAGGCAGACGGGGGGCTACTCGACAGGATCCACCGCAACACCCGGTGGGCCGTGGAAAGCAACGCGCACGGCATCATCACCGATACCCCGATCTACGAGAAAAATGCCTGGACGGGAGACGCGCAACTCACGGTGGGAACGGCAGCTATCCTGTTTGACACCGAGCGACTCAACACGAAGCTGTTCCGCGACATGGTCGACGCGCAGACCGACGAGGGCGAAGTGCCACATCTGGCACCGAGCAATGAGAACTATGGCTATTGGGGGAAGCCCGCGTTCAAGCCAGAGGACTGTTGCGGAGCGACGCCGGCGTGGGACGCATTCTGGTTCATCATCCCATGGGAGACCTACAGGCGTTACGGCGATGTGCGTGCCCTGGAGCAAACCTACCCGGCCATGCAGAGGTACCTGGATGAATGGATCCCACAATGGACGGACCAAGATGGCGATGCCTATGCCTATACCCTCACGGCGGGGCTGGGCGACTGGGATCCCCCAGAGGGCACGCCGACCAATATTGCCCTGGCATCCACGGCCTACTACGCGCACTTTGCGCAGATCGCTGCCGAGGTGGCCCGTGTGCTCGGCAAGCCTGCTGATGCTGAACGCTACGACGCACTTTTCGAACGGATTCGCACGGACTTCAATGCCCGTTTTTTGCATGACGATGGCATCTACCGCGATACGACATCGAGCCCTTTTACCCATACGGCGCAGGTGTTACCTCTTGCGTTCGATCTGGCCCCTGACCATCTGCGCGATGACCTGGCTGCCAGACTGGTGGACGATATCACAGGCCAACGGGGCGACAACGCGTATGTGGGCATCCTGGGAGCCCGCTATGTGCTCCCAGTGCTCACCGAGGCCGGGTACGCCGATGTCGCGCTTGCCGTGGCAACGCAGACCGACTATCCGAGCTGGGGCTACTGGATCGACGAGCTAGAGTGGACGGGCCTGGGCGAGTTCTGGGAGGCCACATCGCGTTCGCGTAATCACCACTTCTTCGGTACCATTGTCCAGTGGATGTATGAGGACCTGGCAGGTATGCAGCCTCTGGAACCGGGCTACCGAAAAATCGCCTTCCGACCCGCCATTCCAGCCGCGCTTGATCAGGTGGCAGTCTCCTACGAAAGCATCCGAGGCACTGTCGCTACGGCCTGGCGGCAAACGACGGCAGGCCTGGAACTTGAAGTGCGGGTGCCGCCGAATGCCACGGGGTGGGTCTATATTCCTGCACCAAGCCCGGAACTCATCACGGTGGTAGAGGGCAGCAGGGCCGTGGTGGCCGATCAGGCGGCATCCGTCAAACGTGTGGGCGTGGAGGGCAATCGTATCATCTATGAAGTAGGATCAGGCCAGTACCGTTTCCGCATTGAACAAACGCAGTAGAATCGTTCGCTACCTCTTGTGGGGCAGCCGAGCATTATGTTGTTTTACTCCGTTGAAGCGCACAAAGGCTATCAGGGTAGACGCCGAAGTCGTTTTCCTGAATAGCGTTGCGGTCATGTCTGTTGGGTGCTATGTTGAGCAAAACGCTTGATAAGCCCGTCGGTTACTTGTGGATCGTCAGTGCTGACAAGTCCGGTGAATCCGAAGAGGTGCCCATGAAGAACAAACCCCCATGCCCCCTTTGCTCGCAAGCACTGGTCTTGGAGCAGAACGTGACAACCCAGGCGGCAAATCCTGGCTGGATTCTGGCCTGGGTCTGTACCAACTGCTCTGCCGCGTTTCCTGTTGCCACGGGCAAGGGAGGGCTTATGCGTTCACCGACCCCACTCTACGTTGATGGCAAGCGGACGGTATGACGCCTATTTTGCGATGCCATTGATCGAGTCAGCCTCGAACGGCGGCGAAGCTTTTGCGTTATGAGGTCCAATGCTAACTTAAACAAGCGTGATATGAGCAGTGTCCGTGTTCGATACATCGTCAATGATGTTGATGTAGCCATTGACTTTTACGAGAAGCTGTTGGGTTTCGAAGTACTCATGCACCCAGCACCAGGATTTGCTGCTCTTCAGTATGGTGCCCTTCGTTTGCTACTGAATGTGCCGGGTGCAGGCGGAGCCGGGCAAGCGATGCCCGATGGCACGAATCCTGAGCCGGGAGGCTGGAACCGGATTCAGGTTGAGGTCGAGGATTTGGCTGCCAAGGTGAAGCAACTGAAAGAGCAGGGAGCAAACTTCCGCAACGAGATAGTTTCCGGTAATGGTGGCAAGCAGATCTTGCTCGAAGACCCCTCTGGGAATCCTGTTGAATTATTTGAACCCCATGAGCGATAAGGGGCGGTATACCCACGCAAGGTATGCCGATACGTTTATGAAAGGAAGGGAATAATGGAGGTTGCAGACATCTTGAACACGCTTTCTATGGTACCATCATGGGTATGGGTTGTTGGGGCGATAGTCTTTGTGTTTTTTGTATTTGGTGAAAGCATCGTGTGGGATTACGAAGTAAAGTTTCCTTTCAATGAAGGCGTCGGTCGTGGAAAAGTTGAGTTGGAATGTGGGAAGAGAAAAGGCACGCGCATTGGGTGTGTTTTTGAATTGAATCCTTCCTATCAACATATCCCGCTGGATGTTTTCGTCGGAGAGACAAAGATTTATACCATTCCATCAGAGAAGAACCGATCAAACCGATTTTCCCTTAGACAAAATGTGCCCCTTGATGAACCACAAGAAGGGGATCTGGTGATTGTTAAGGCGCATGATGAAACGATTTTTTCGGGGCCCCTGGTGTTGGATTGAGAAGCAACTAGGACACTAGGGTTTGTCGAGGTTGGCCGTGCGGTGCATCGGCGGGAGGCCTTATTTTGCGTAGATAGAGCGGGTCCGTTTTTCCTTGTAACGCTTACTACGAAGGATGCGTTGAACGTGCGAAGAGCCCCTGGCCCTCGGTGGTTAAGGTGTATCGTATAAACACAGCACACATCCTGTATGACCAAGAAGGTAGGAGCCGTCCTAGTTGCTGCTTTTGTGGCTTTCGTTTATCTGAACAACACATCTCATCTGACCGATCCAGTCGGTGCGGAACCCGTTCTGCTCGCACACCGTGGCGTCGCGCAAGACTTCAGCCGCGAAGGGCTCACCGGAGAAACATGCACGGCGGCGCGGATGCTGCCGACGCCACATGAGTATCTCGAAAACACGATTCCCTCCATGCAGGCGGCGTTCGACTATGGGGCCGATGTCGTCGAATTCGATGTGCATCGCACCACCGACGACCGCTTTGCTGTCTTTCACGACTGGACGGTGGATTGCCGCACAGAAAGCTCCGGTGTCACCCGCGAGTTTGCCCTGGACAGCCTTCAGACACTCGACATCGGCTATGGCTACACGGCAGATGGCGGGCAGACGTACCCGTTTCGCGGGCGGGGCGTAGGACTGATGCCTTCGATGGAAGAAGTGCTCCATACCTTTCCAGACCGTTCCTTCCTCATCGATGTGAAAGGTGGGGATGCCAGCGAAGGCGCGTTGCTTGCTGATCGATTGGCGGAGCTTTCGCCCGAGCGCCAGGAGCAAATTATGGTCTATGGCGGTGGGGTTGGCGTCAGCGTGATCCGAGAGCGGCTACCACGCATCCGGACGATCTGGCGGCGTCGGCTCAAGCAGTGTCTGATCCGCTACGCAGCCCTCGGCTGGACGGGCTATGTTTCCTCCCAATGCGAACGTAGCGTGGTGATGGTTCCGGCCAACTATGCACCGTGGCTCTGGGGTTGGCCGGATCGTTTCCTCCAGCGGATGGAGGCGGTCGGCTCCCGCGTCTTCATGATAGGCGATTACCAGGGCGAGGGCTTTTCGCAGGGCTTCGATGATCCCAAGCGTCTTGCAAAGTTGCCCACCGACTTCTCTGGCGGCGTCTGGACGGATCGCATCGATCTGATAGGTCCAGCCGTTGGAAAAGAAGTACCCGCGGTGCTATCGGATTCCTCGAATGCATCTGAACGTCGTCCGTAGAGAGGCTCAATCCCATCAACTGGCAACAGCGGCGATGGCCTGGATCTCGATCTGATAGCCGTAGTGCAGATCGCGGGTGGGGACGATGGCGCGGGCGGGTCGATGGTCGCCCAGCACCTGCGCGTAGGTCGTATTGACGCGGCTCCACAGGCTGATGTCGGAGATGTAAATCGTCATCTGCACGACCTGGCTGAGGTTGCTACCTGCCGCCTTTAGAATAGCCTCGACGTTGCGCAATGCCTGCTCCGTCTGCGCTTCGATGGGGCCGACAGGTTGCTCGCGGTTGTTCGGGTCGATAGGCAGTTGGCCCGCCACGTAGACCATACCGTTGTACACGATGGCCTGGCTGTAATGGCCCGCCGGAGTTGGGGCATCAGGGGTTTGGATGGGCATCATGGGGGTGGTGGCTTTTGATGGGCATGGCTTAGAGAAGGGCACGCACGCCATCCACCAACCGTTCCACTTCCTCCGGCGTCGTATAGCAGGCACATCCGGCGCGGACCAACCCCTCGACGCCCAGACGCTTCACAACCGTCGCGGCGTAGAAATCGCCGTGGGAGGTGAAGACGCCGCGTGAGGCTATTTTCCGGGTGACGGATTCAGAGGAAAGGCCGTCTACGGTAAAGGCTATCGTGGGCGTACGGGCGGCATCTGGTGGCACGCCGTAGCAGGTAACCCCGTCAAGGGCAGAGAGGCCGTCCCAGAGGTCCGTAATCAGTGCGGCACCGCGTTCATGGAGAATAGCAAAGGCTGCTTGCAGGCGAGCGCGCCGCGTGTCGCCTTCGGCCATGCTGGCAAGGAAATCAACAGCGGCAGCGGCTCCGGTCATGCCTTCGTGGTTCTGCGTGCCCGTCTCAATGCGATCCGGTGCGTAATCGGGTGCTGGCAGGAGTTTGGGCACGTCCAAATCAGCCAGCAGGTCATGCCTTCCGTAGAGGATGCCGATATGCGGGCCGTAGAATTTGTAGGCTGAGCACGCCAGAAAATCGCAGTCGAGGGCCTGCACATCCACAAGGGCGTGCGGGGCGTAATGGACGGCGTCCACGAAGACGAGCGCGCCCGCCGCATGAGCCACCTCGGTAGCATGAGCCAGGTCGTTGATGGTGCCTAGTGCATTCGACGCGGCCCCGATGGCAAGCAGCCGGGTGCGAGGACCGATCAGGCTTTCGAGGTTGGCGGTGTTGAGTTGGCCCGTAGCCGTGTCCATCCGCACCGTGTGGATCGCCACGCCGCGCTCTTTCGCCAGCGCATGCCACGGCGCGACGTTGGCGTGGTGGTCCAGTTCGGTGACGACGATCTCATCGCCGGGGCCGAGGCGGCGGCCCAGGGCGCGGGCGAGGTGAAACGTCAGCGTTGTCATATTCGCCCCGAAAGCAATCTCATTCGGAGCCGCGTTTAGGAAGTCCGCCAGTGCCTGCCGGGCATCGTCGATGATCGCATCGGTTTCGGCGCTGGTGGGGTAGGCCCAGTGGGTGTTGGCGTTGTGGTGATAGAGGTAGTCCGTCATCGCCTCGCCTACGGCACGGGGCACCTGCGTGCCACCAGGGCCGTCGAAGTAGGCCACGGGAAAACCGCCGTGGTGTCGTTGCAGCGCCGGGAAATGAGCACGGATGGTTTCAGCAGAAGCAATGGAAGTAGTGGTCTGGTTGATCATACAGAGGTCGTAAAAGGGCGAAAGGCGAGAGGTGGGGCGACGGATAAGAAGTTATCCATTGTCAAAAAATCAAAGCTCCTCCAGCAGATCCAACCAGCGTTCCCAGGCGTCGGCGTGGGCCTGCTGGTTGGCCTCTGAGGCATCGTCGGCTACGCCTGCGCGCATGAAGCCATGTCCGGCTCCTTCGTAGATGACGGGCTCGTAGGTTTTGTCGGCCTCGGCCATCAGCGTTTCGGTATCAGGGATGGTCGCGTTGACCCGCGCATCATTGCCACCGTAGAAGCCGTAGACAGGCGCATTGATGCGGGCCAGGTCGATGGCATCATCGGGGGCCGTGCCATAGAAAATGTAGGCCGCGCTCAGGTCGGGTTCGTTGGTGGCAAAGCGGAAGGATTGCGAGCCGCCCCAGCAAAATCCCGCTACCGCAATGGTGCCGTTGGCGGCGGGCAGGGCTTTTACATAGTTCGCCACAGCGTGGAGGTCGGCGGTGATCTGGTCGGGCGGGAGGTTGTAGAGGGCTTCGCGGGCGGCGTCGGTGTCGGGGAAGTCGCTGGTTTTGCCACCGCCAGGACCCATCCCAGAGAGCAGGTCAGGGGCAATGGCGAGGTAGCCTTCTTCCGCCAGCCGGTCAGCGACACTGCGCACCCAGTCGTTGAGGCCCCGGTTTTCGTGGATCACAATGATGGCAGGTACGGATTCCGACACTTCGGGGTAGACGAGAAAGGCCTCCACGGCACGATCACCATGTTCAATGGTCACCCATTCTTGATGACGCGGCGAGGTTTCCATGCGCTCGTCCACTGCTTTCTGAGAACAGGCCGTCGTGAATGGCATCACCAGCAGAAGAAACAGGAAGAGGGATGTGCGCATGGCGTTCTCCAGTTTTGTGAGCTATTGATGGCTTGCCTGACAAGGTAGGAAAAGCGCAGCGAAATATCCGCTGTGTCTGGATGCGCCGCGTCGTACTTTACAGCATCGACAGATTAAACGAGCCAGCGAAAGACATGGAGATCACGATTGACCGGGCCGACCTCGTGCGCATCCTGACTGATCTGGTGCAGATCGACTCGACCAACCCGCTGTGTACGCCGACGGGGGCAGGCGAGGCAGACATCGCTGCATATGTGGCTGACACCCTGCGCTCGATGGATTTGCACGTAGATGTTCACGAGACGGAGCCGGGGCGACCCAGCGTCGTTGGGACGTGGCGCGGTAGCGGCGGCGGGCGCTCGCTGATGCTCAACGCACACATGGACACCGTCGGCGTGGAAGGCATGGAAGAGCCGTTTTCGGCGAATATCCGCGACGGGAAACTCTATGGGCGGGGTGCGCAGGACATGAAGGGCAGCCTCGCCGCCTGCATCGCTGCCGTGAAAGCCTTGCAGCAGGCGGGGGCGCAACTCGCTGGTGATGTGCTCATCGCTGCCGTTGCCGACGAAGAATTTGCCAGCATCGGCACAGCAGATGTGATCCAGCACCACACGGTCGATGGCGCCATTGTCACCGAGCCGACGGACATGAAGCTGGCGCTGGCGCACAAAGGTTTTGTCTGGATCGAAGTTGAGACGGAAGGCCGCGCTGCCCACGGTAGCCGCCCCGACGAAGGCCGCGACGCGAACATGCGTATGGGCCGTTTCCTCGCCGAACTGGATACGTTGGAGCAGCAATTACGCGCCCGAGAAGGCCATCCGTTGACAGGTCCCCCGTCGCTGCATGTGGGCCGTATTGTAGGCGGCACCGAGTGGAGTGTCTATGCTGCCCGCTGCCGGGCACAGGTGGAGCGTCGCACCATCCCGGGCGAAACCTCGCAAGATGTCGCCGCTGAGATCCAGACCCTTCTCGATACCCTCGCTGCCGATGATCCGACGTTTCGTGCCAGCCAGAAAATCATGGCGGTGCGTGAGCCGTTCGAGGTGGCTCCCGAGGTCGGCATTGTCCGCGCCACGCTGGAAGCGGCTACCGACGTGCTGGGGCATGCTCCGCCCATCGCCGGGCAGACCTTCTGGACGGATGCCGCGCTGCTGGCCGAGGCAGGCGTTGAGACGGTGGTGGTGGGTCCCATCGGAGCCGGGTTGCACACCCGCGAAGAATGGGTCGATATCGACTCGCTCGTGGATCTAGCCCGGATTTTGGCGGCATCGGCGCAGCGATATTGCGCTTGAAGAGGCGAAGTGGTAGTCTGTCGCACACTTGGTCTGTAGCTTGAACAGGCTTATCCATTATCCATCTCGCCTCTTACTATGACACCGCGTTCCTGTCTCTGCTTTGTCACTCTGGTAGCCTGCTCTATCCTTACTGTCGATGTAAGCGCGCAGCAAGCGACGACGTACGATGACCTCGTCGATCTGTTTTTTGACTGGCGGGCCTTTCATGCCCCAGAGATGATTGACGGTGTGCCTGATTATACCGCCGAGGCGATGGCCCGGCAGCACCGCAACCTTGCCGATTGGCAGCGTCGCCTAGCCGCCATCGGCACTACCGGGTGGCCCATTGCTCAGCAGATCGACTGGTACCTGGTCTGGGCCGAGATGAACGGACTGGATTTCGATCACCGTGTCACGAAGCCATGGGCGCGGGACCCAGCGTTTTATGTCTGGTTCTATCCCTATCCGACAGACGTGCCAGAGCGCGAAGGGCCAAACATCCACGGCGCTATCGAACTCCCGAACTATGCCCGGCCCTTCTCCGATGCAGATGCTTCCCAACTGGCGGCTCGCCTGCGCAAAGCCGCTGCTGTCTTCGAGCAGGCCCGGCGGAATCTGACAGGGAATGCCCGCGACCTGTGGGTTACGGGGACGCGCAGCATCCACGAGCAAAGCGAGCAGCTTGCTTCTTTTGCGGCGTCGGTGCGGGAGACCCATCCAGATCTGGCGGCTGCGGCGATGGAAGCCAGTGTGGCCGCTGAACAGTTCGCCGCATGGCTGGAGGCACAGGTTCCCTCAAAGACAGGCCCCTCGGGTGTGGGCAAGGAAAACTATACGTGGAACCTTCAGAAGGTCCACCTGCTGCCCTATACGTGGGAGGAGGAGGTGCTACTCATGCAACGCGAGTTGAGCCGGGCGCACAGTGCCCTGCGGCTGGAGGAGCACCGCAACCGCGATCTGCCAAAGCTCTCTCGGATCGATAATGCCGAAGACTACGACCGCCTGCTGAATGCGGCTGTCACGGAATACATGGCGTTTCTGGAAGAGGAAGAGATCGTCCCGATCAAGCCGTACATGGATGCCGCGCTACGGGAGCAGATGGGCAGCTTTACGCCATCGGAGGGGCTGCGCGGGTTCTTCTCTGAGATCACCTACCGCGACCCCATCGTGATGCGGACGCACCATTACCACTGGTTCGATCTGGCCCGGATGCGAGACGAACCGCACGAGAGCCCCATTCGTCGCACGCCGCTGCTCTACAACATCTTCGACGGGCGGGCCGAGGGCATGGCGACGGGCATGGAAGAGATGATGATGCACGCCGGGCTGCTGGACGAACGACCTCGCGCCCGCGAACTGGTCTGGATCCTGCTGGCCCAGCGGGCGGCGCGTGGGCTGGGCGGGCTGTACCAGCACGGCCTGGAGATGACCTTTGACGAGGCCACGCAGTTTGCCTCAAAGTGGACGCCCTGGGGCTTGCTCCCCGCCGATGGAGGCACGATCCAGCACGAAGAACAGTTCTACCTGCAGCAACCGGCCTATGGCACGAGCTACGTCATCGGCAAGTTGGAGATCGAAAAACTCATCGCCGAATATGCCCGCCAGCGGGAGGGGCGTTTTGAGCTACGGGCGTTCATGGACGACTTCAACCGGGCGGGCGTCATCCCGGTGTCGCTCATCTACTGGGAATTGACCGGTGACAAGTCGATGCTGGAACGGGCCATCGGCGCACCCTGACGGCTTTCTCTGAGCACGGCAGTCTTTTTACCGTTTTCTCGTGTTGAAGCGGAGGCAGGCGCTACCGAGGTAGATCAGGTCGCCATCTTCCAGCGTGATAGGCTGATAGAGCACCTGCACCCGCGCCCCGCGTCCGGGTCGGCTCACGAACGTGTCGCCCTCGACTTTGTGTAGCGCAAACTGGCCGGAGCTTTCGTCGTATTCGATGCGGGCATGCTTGCGCGAGACGGTGTTGTTGATGGCGCGGGTGTCGGCGTCCAGGCCGGGGGTGTCATCGCCGAGAAAGGCAATGTCGTTGCGTCGGATGAGGTGGCCATAGCTGCCTTCGCGCACCTCTTTCAAACGGCCCACGTTGAAGCGCTGGTTGCTTCGAATACGGTACTCGCTTTCTTCGGCCTCCCCTGTAACGACGGTGAGCCACGCCGAGGATTGTCGCTTGGCCTGGTGTCGGTCATATTCTACATAGACCGGCCCATACTTCTCGAAGGCGGCCGCCAGCTTTTTGGGAGCCGTTTTGTGGATTTCGTATTTGACAGAAAGCGTGGGGAGCGGCTCGAAGCCGGCATCGTGGAGGCGGTTGGGCACAGCAACCTGGAAGGGCGGCTCGATTTCCTTGAGAGCGTCATCGTATCGATGATACAGCCGATGGTCTGTTGCGAGGATGTGCACCGTCACCCGGTCGTAGGGGAGCGGGCGTTTGGCACGGTGTTCTGCCAGGGTGTCTTCCACTGCATCCAGCAGGCGCGTCCGCAACTCCAGCGGAGCCAGATGGTCGTCTGCTTTTCTGGACCGGATACCCCGTAGCCATCCGCCTGCCTTCTCTAAGAGGCCCGGCCCGCGCTCGCGGTTGTCAGGCTCATCTTCATCGTCAGGCTCGTCCTCGTCACCCCACCCGTCGTCATCGGTTGTTTCTTTGGGTTGCGAAGCATCAGCCTCTTCCTGTTTGCTGGCAGCTTCTGCGTTCTCTGTTGATGCCTCCTCGGTTGCATCAGCGTCTGCGCTATCAGCCGATGGCGTGTTATCACTGTTCTCTGGAGTTGGATTCGCTGGAATAGGAGGTGGGATCGTACTGTCGGCGGGTTCGGGCGGCGGGGCAGACGGGCTAGGCTGTTGAAACTGAAGCTGCATCATCGCCAGCGCTTCGTTGCGGACGTGGTCGGCGCGATCGTCGTCGCCGAGCAGACGAAGCAGGCGTGCCATGGTGTCGAGGGCGCGATAAGCGTCGTTGAGGTTCAGCAGAGCCTCGGATCGTTGAAGGGTGCGCACTTCGCCGACGAGGATTTTGCCTACCTCGCCGAGGCGGCCCTGAAAAGCAGAGGCCCAGTTGTTGGTGATGATGAGCAGCAGGGCTTCTAGGTCCCATGATTTCTGTTGCAAATAGGGATCGCGAAGTCCTTCCTGAGCCGCCTGTGCCCATGCCTCACCGAAAGTCTCCTGCATAGCATCGGCCACATAGGGTGTCAGCGCTTCGTGCAGGCGTGCCAGCGCTTGATCTATGCGGGATTGCGAGTCGATATCAGAGGGGGACATGCGTATGCACAATCAAGGATCGAATCAGCCTATAATACAAAAACAAGATCATCGCAGGGAGGGAATAGCCCGGCGAATGATGCCCAACCCGACCGCCTCATCGAAAATCGATCCGGCGATAGGCGCGGCATCGCTGCCGCCGCCCAGCTTTTGCCCGCCCCGGTCCGTGGGTTTGGCTTCGATCAGCACCGCTACGGCAATCTGAGGCGCGCCGTTTGGTACCTCGCGATACGGCGCAAAGCCCGTAAACCACGCATTGTTGACCCGTCGGCGGCTCTGCCCAATTTGCTCGGCGGTGCCTGTCTTGCCTGCAATGGCTAAGCCGTGGTTGCCCAACGTGCGTCGGGCCGTGCCACGCGATCCAACAACGACCTGCCGCATGTAGGCCCCGAGGCGGCGGGCTTGCGCTGGCGTGATAACAGACACAGCAGCGCTGGGTGGCTCGCCCTGGTCGCGGAGCCAGTTGATGGGCGGCATCTTGCCATCGTTGGCGACGGTAGCGGCGAGGCGGGCTACCAACAAGGGACTGCCAGCCAACTCGCCCTGTCCGAAGCCCGTCTGTGCACGGTCGTTGAGGTCACGCCGCAGCCGCGTCAGCTTTTGCGCACGGGTCAGCCCATCACGCCACACGGTGAAGCCAAACGTTTCAATCACATCTAGCATGGCGTCGGGTCCCGCTTCATAGGCGAGGGCACTGAAGTAGGCGTTATTGGATTGCTCAATTGCCAACGGTAGCAGCACGCCGGGCACGGTGTTGGTGGTCCAGGTGTCCACGTTGTCGCCCAGTGTGCGGTAGCCCGCCATCGCTGTTGCCAGCTTGAAAGTGGAGCCCGGCGCTCTGGTTGCATAGGCGGCCCGGTCGAAATAGGCTGGATTGAGGTAATCGGCGACGCTGTCTGGGAGGGGATACGTTACGGAAGCCAGCACATCGCCCGTGGCTACATCCAGCACCGCCGCCGAGATGAAGCGACCCCGCAGGTTTGGGTCGGCCCGGACCCGGTCATGGATGACATCGGCCACGCGCTTTTGCAGGCGTGCATCAATGGTCAGGTAGACATTCCGGTCTTTTGCCAGTAGGCGTTGGGAGGCCCGACTTTTCACGCCATCATGGACCAGCGGAAGCAACTCGGTGTAATCAT
>DATGCC010000533.1:0-4404 GCA_035312345.1 Rhodothermales bacterium | reverse complement strand
CACAGACCACCGGCTGTTGCTGGAAGAAGGGCAAATCGACGCCCGGATCTGGGCCCCGCCGCGCCTTTTCTTCGTGGAGACGCCGTCCGCGCTGGCGGTCGATCTGGGCTGTGCATACACCCTCACCGTCGATAGCCTGGGGATGAGCCTGCTGCATGTCACGTCGGGCTATGTGGAACTGGTGCGCGACGACCGCGAGACGCTGGTGCCCGCTGGGGCCATGTGTATGGCGCGACCGGGTCACGGTCCCGGCACGGCCTTCGACCAGAAAGCGTCGGCTCAGTTACGGGAGGCGCTCATCCGTTATGATTTTGAGAACGGCGGCGCAGCGGCCCTCACCGACATTTTGGCCGAGGTGCGTGCCACGGATGGCATCACCCTCTGGCAACTCCTTTTCATAGCGGATGAATATGACCGTGCTCGCATCTATGACCGGCTTGTGGAGCTGATACCGCCGCCTGAAGGCGTGACACGCGACGGTGTATTGCGCAATAACCCCGACATGCTGGACCAATGGCAACGGCACCTGGGGCTGGCTGTGATGAGTTGGAAAGGGTATCTCAAGAACAAGAAAACGGCGTTTTTAGGAGAATAATCAAGTTTTTTTTGACCGTGATGGTTTAGGGCGTGGGTAGGGCAACCGATTCATAAAAGATCGCATGTTACCCAAAGGATCGAAATAAGGAGGCCGGGACTCCCTCCTTATTTCGATCCCATCACCCAAGCCCATCTTGAGCTATGACGCTATGCTATGGCGATTTTTCCTTCGCGCATGCATTCTCCTTCTTTCATCGATTAACAGCGCATAGTGGGGTGCTGCTGCTCCTGACCCTCTTGTTAACGGGATGCGAAGTGTTCAGTAGTGGCTATGAGGAAGAGAATAAGCTGGACGTAGACCTCCGCACCCAACTGGTTGACGCTGCCAACGGACAGGGGCTGGCCTTCTTTCGCCTGCCCGATAGCGATGATCTGGCGGCGATTCCGCAGGATCCCAGAAACCCGTTGACAGCCGAGAAGGTGGCACTCGGTAAATTGCTATACCACGAGACGGGTCTGCTGACAGAGCCAAAACGGGAAACAGGGATGTTCTCCTCGTCGTGTGCTGCCTGCCACCACGCACAAGCTGGATTTCAGGCCAACGTTCCGCAGGGTATCGGCGAGGGCGGCATTGGCTTTGGGCAACTCGGCGAAGGGCGGAAGAATGACCCGTTGTATCAGAACGACCTGGATGTACAGCCTATCCGCACGCCTTCAGCCTTGAATGTGGCGTATCAGCAGGTGATGCTCTGGAACGGCCAATTTGGCGCGGTCGGCCCGAATGCAGGCACCGAGAGCCAGTGGGCTGCCGAGACGCCCAAAGCCGTGAACCACCTCGGTTACGAAGGCGTGGAGTCGCAGGCCATTGCTGGACTGACGGTGCATCGGATGGGAAAAATGGATGCTTCGATGGTGGAAGGCGACAGCCAGTACAAGCAGCTTTTGGAAGCAGCTTTTCCAGGTGTAGACAAAGCTGAACGTATGACGACGGAGCACATAGGCCTTACCATTGCCGCATACGAGCGCACGCTGCTGCCCAGCGAAGCGCCCTTCCAGCGCTGGCTCCGTGGCGAGAATGGAGCCATGACGGATCAGGAGAAGGAAGGGGCCATTTTGTTTTTCGGCAAGGCCGAATGTGCCACCTGTCACACCGGCCCGGCGCTCAGCTCAATGACCTTCCACGCGCTGGGTGTCAATGAACTCAACGGTGGCGGCGTGTACGGTGATTTTTCTGCCGACGTGACAACGCGGCTGGGTCGCGGCGGCTTCACGGGGCGTACCGACGATAATTACAAGTTCAAGACGCCGCAACTCTACAATCTCAGCGACTCGCCGTTCTACGGGCACGGAGCCGAGTTTCGTTCGATCCGCGAGGTAGTGGAATACAAAAACAGAGCTGTACCGAGCAATCCTGATGTGCCCACCTCGCAACTCGCTGAAGGCTTCAAGCCGCTGAACCTGACGGCTACGGAAGTCGATGCGTTGGTGGCCTTCTTGCAAAACGCCCTCCGCGACCCAGAACTGACGCGGTACGTGCCGGAGTCGCTGCCTACAGGCAACTGTTTCCCGGTCAACGACCCGGCAGCCCGATCTGACCTCGGCTGTTAGTCGTACCTGATCTCTTCAAACAACCCCGATCGCGGATGTATGCTGCGGTCGAGGTTTGCTTTTTTATGCAGGCTGGGCACAACAGCCGCAGGGTCGCGTTGCTACACGACCATGCATGTGAAGGAACGGAAGCTGATGAAATCTGTGTCGCCATTCGCCCTACTTGTCCTCTGCATCTTTTTTGCAGCAACTGCGCAGGCCCAGCCGCGCACAGCGGGGGAGTGGGCGTGGAAGCCGATCCTTGACCATGCAGGCGTTTCGTTTTCTTATATTTTCTACCAGCACGCAGACAACCACCACAACGGCGTCGTCCTCAAACTGGTCAACACCAACGACTACGACGTGACGTATCGCTTCAAGATCATTTTTCGGTCGGAAGGCGAGGCGGTCGTAGAGCCGGTGTCGGGGTCGCTTCGGGCCAGAGAAATCAAGACGGGCGATGCCGAAGGGCTGTTCTGGATCCCATTCAAAGACGGGCGGGAGATTGCGGAGGTTGGTTTGCGTGGCTACAAAGTGGTGCCGAAGGAATCCTCTGGTTCTCGTGCTGCTCAAAACGACGATCCCTAAACATGCCTCCAGTCATCATGTCTCACAAAGGAACTGACCGCCGCCGTTTCCTTGCTACCTGTACCGCCCTCGGCCTGTCAGGGACGTTGTTTCCGGGTGCCCTCTACGCCAAAGTCAGGGATGCCGAGGAGATCACGAAAGAGGACATCCAGCGGGCAGAGGAGGTGGCCGGATTGTCATTTACGGAAGACCAGCGCGACATGCTGGTGGAGGACTTGAACGAGCGGCTGGAGGATTTCGAGGAACTGCGTCAGGTTGATCTGCCCAACAGCGTGCTGCCTGCGTTTGTCTTCGATCCGCAGATCAGCGGCGTGACGCCATCCGAAGAGGCATCCACGCTGCAATGGGAGCCGTCAGCGATAACTCGCCCCGCAGATGATGAAGCGCTGGCATTCATGACGGTAGCGGAACTGGCTTCGCTGCTCAAGGCGCGGCAGGTCACGTCAATGGAACTGACCGAGTTGTACCTGCGCCGCCTCAAGCAGTACGATCCGGTGCTAGAAGCCGTGGTCACGTTTACCGAAGACCTGGCCCGCGTGCAGGCCGCCCGCGCCGATGCCGAACTCGACGCGGGCAACTGGCGCGGGCCGCTGCATGGTGTGCCCTATGGTGCCAAGGATCTGTTGAGTGTCAAAGGCTATAAGACCACCTGGGGCGCGATGCCCTACAAGGATCAGGTCATCGACGAAAACGCCGCCGTCGTCGATAAGCTGGAAGCCGCAGGTGCTGTGCTGGTCGCCAAGCTCACGCTCGGCGCGCTGGCCTGGGGCGATGTCTGGTTTGGCGGGACGACCAAGAACCCGTGGAACATCGAGCAGGGATCAAGCGGATCATCAGCGGGGCCGGGGTCGGCGGTGGCGGCAGGATTGGTGGGTTTCGCTATCGGCTCGGAAACGCTGGGCTCCATCGTCTCGCCCTCCACGCGCAACGGCGTGACCGGGCACCGGCCCACCTTCGGCACCGTCAGCCGTCACGGAGCCATGACGCTCTCGTGGTCGATGGACAAACTCGGCCCGATGACCCGCTCGGCACTCGACTGCGCGCTCGTCTACGAAGTCCTGCGCGGCGTCGATGTCCGCGACCCGTCTACTTTCTATGCCCCTTTCCCGTTCGACGCCAATCTGGATGTGACCACCCTGCGTGTCGGCTACCTCAAAGCAGCCTTTGAGGAGGATTACAGCGGCCAGCAGGCCGATAACGAAACGCTTGCCGTCCTTCGCAACCTCGGCGTAAACCTTCAGCCCATGGCGCTACCCGAAGACCTGCCCGTCGGCGCGATGCTGATGACCTTGAGTGTGGAAGCCGCCGCGGCCTTTGATGCATTGACCCGAACAGGCGTCGTCGATCAGATGGTACGGCAGGAGCGCAACGCCTGGCCGCATACGTTTCGCTCGGCGCGGTTCGTGCCGGCCGTCGAGTTTCTCCAGGCCAACCGGACGCGGACGCTCCTGATGCAGCAGATGGCCGAGATATTGCAAGACATCGATGTTTTCATCTCTCCCTCTTTTGGAGGTGGGACGTTGCGCATCACCAACCTCACCGGGCATCCGTGCGTCTGTCTGCCCAATGCTTTCAACCCGCTGGAGGATGCGGCGGCTGACTCATCACGCAGGCAGCCGGGTAGCATCACGTTTGCCGGGAATCTCTACAAAGACGCTGAGGTGCTGGCCCTGGCGCACGCCTACCAGCAAG
>DATGCC010000532.1:0-6745 GCA_035312345.1 Rhodothermales bacterium | reverse complement strand
TGACACCGCGATCTTGGCTGGCACCGTGCTTGAAGCTGTTTTCCACGAATGGCAGCAAGAGCAGCGGCGCGATGTAACGGGTCCCCAGTTGGTCGTCGGTTGGCTCAGGCGTCTCGAACGTCACCTCTACGCGGGGGCCGTAGCGTAGCTTTTCGAGGGCGAGGTAGTTGTGCAGCATGTCTACTTCGCCCGCGAGCGGCACGCGGGGCGCATTGCAGCGGTAGAGCATGTAATCCAGCATCTCCGAGATATGCAGCACCACGTCGGGGGCATACTTGGAGCCAGTGAGTGTCAGGCCATAGAGGTTGTTGAGCGTGTTGAACAGAAAATGCGGGTGGATCTGGTCGCGCAGCAGTTTGAGTTCGGCTTCCTTCAGCTTTAGCTCGGTTTCCAGGCGGGCGCGCTCGGCGTCGGCGTGGGCGGTCTGCATCGTGTACCAGCGCTCCAGCAGGTTTGCCGCCACCGCTACAAACACCACGAAATACAGGCCGACGATCAGGTTCAGGCTGTCCCGCGTGGCCTCTTGCATCGAGCCTGTTTCATAATGAGCTACAAAGATGAAGCTGAGGACCACGAGGAGCAGATCGAGATAGATGGACGTGATGAGCGTGTAGCAGGCGTACAACGCAAAATGCCCGTAGCGCCGGGTGAGCAGGTAGCGTGGAATCAAAAAGTAGAGGATGAAATACGTCGTCGCGATGGTGACTGGCAACAGCAGGAAGACAAACAGCAGGTTCTGCCGGTAGTCGGTGTTGGCGCGTCCGAAATAAAACGTGTAGAATAGAAGCACGGCCAGCCAGAACACGACATGCAGCACCAGCCGAACAGGGGGGCTGATACGGCGAGGTTGTAGAAATTGAAAGGAGGACGGCTGCCTCATAAGCTAAATTTGCTACTATTCAGCAGCCCCTCCTGGACAGGAGGGGTGTCCAAAGGACGGGGTGGTCGATGATAAAGATTGCTGAAATCGCAACGCTAGTGTCTTGTTCAAAGTAAAGATCAACCACCCCTGTGTCCCCTCCTGTCCAGGAGGGGAGCTTCAAGGCATCAATATAAACGATACGCAGCAGCCAGAGAGCCTACCGCCCGGTTTTGGTCTGATCCTGTAGGCGAATACCTTGTTTGCATCGACGAAGGCCGCTGGTCGTTGTTCAACCGTTGCTTGCCGATAGGGTTATTATATCCCGTGCAAAAGCAGGTGTTGGTCGATGATTTTATTTTTACTTGCAGAAAGGCTATAGCTTCGTTGGTGTTCGCCTTTGCTATCCATTTGTGGAGTAACCGATCATGCATTATATCAACGCGGGCGGTCCGTTCATGTGGCCGCTGGTTCTCATAGCCCTGGTGCTCATGGGGCTCAGCATCAAGAAGGCCATCGACCTTTTTCAGCGCACCGACCAGAGCGCAGAAGATCTGAAAAAGGGTCTCCAGGCCATCTGGCAACTTGGTCTCTTTTGCTTTTTCTGGGGGCTTCTGTCGCAGGCCGTTGGCTTGTACCAGATGCTCTCGGCCGTAGAGGCTGCGGGCGATGTCTCTCCGGCGTTGCTGGCGGGTGGGTTAAAAGTGTCGCTGATTGCGCCCATCTTCGGGCTGATCATCCTGGTGGTGTCCCTGGTCGTCTGGTTTTTATTGCAGCTTCGGTATCGCAGCCTCATAGTGGAAGTCGCTGACTGAGCATGCATTGTTACGTTGTCGGGAAGGCATGGCAAGGCGTCGGGTTGTGCAGTACCTTGCGGCATGCTGTTTACCCGATCCGACAACCGTGCTCCATGAATCCCTTTGACAACCTTTCCGACATCCTGGACAAAGAGGATGTCTCCCAGACGCAGAGCGAAGCCTTCGTCGATCTGGTGGTGTGGACGATGTACGTCGATGGCACCATCAAGTATCAGGAAAATGCGCAGGTGGACGAAGTCATCAAGCGCCTGAATGCGGTCGCCGACATGTCGCTGACGCCGTACCTCAACAAGTCGATAGCCACCTTCCGCGATGTGTGGCACGACGAGACGCAGGCCGAGCGCGCGCTAACTGACATCGCCGCGCGGCTGGGCAACGACACACTACGCCAGGCCGCCTACGATCTGAGCGCAGTGATGGCGCGAGCAGATGACGACCTCGCCGAAGAGGAGCAGGCGTTTCTCGATCAGGTGAAACGGTATTTCGGGCTCTGAATGTATGGCTGACAAGGTAGCCACCCTCCAGCAAACCCTGCGCGACCTCGGCGATCCTGAAAGAGCAACCCATTCGCAGCGTTATTTCAAGACAGGGCCCGGCGAGTACGGCGAAAGCGATGTGTTCCGGGGCATCCGGGTACCGGTGCTACGCGCACTGGTCAAAGAACAAGACGACCTCTCTCTGGACGAAATAGAACGCCTGCTGCATACCCATTTTCATGAAGATCGGTTGCTGGCGTTGCTGATCCTCGTGCGTCGATACAAGCGCGGTAATGTAGCCACGAAACAGGCGGTCTACGACCTTTACCTGCGCAATACAGCTTACATCAACAATTGGGATCTAGTCGATTCCTCCGCGCCGCAGATCGTTGGCACACACCTGTTAGAACGCACGAGGGATCTCCTGTATGAGCTCGTCGAATCCGACGATCTCTGGGAACGGCGCATCGCGATCCTTGCTACGCAGGCGTTTATTCGGCAGGACGACTTCGAGGACACGCTCAAGCTGTCTGCGCTGTTGCTGGAAGACGACGAGGACCTGATTCACAAGGCTGTCGGCTGGATGCTGCGTGAAGTGGGCAAGCGGCATCTGGAAGCGGAGGAGGCCTTCTTGCGGGTACATTATCAGCAGATGCCACGCACCATGCTGCGCTATGCCATCGAGAAATTCCCGGAGCCGAAACGGCAGGCGTATCTGAAGGGCATAGTCTAAATACAGTGATGAGTGGTTTATCTCTACACCAGTGTGTGTGTTCTTTTTCTTGATAAAAAGAACCAAAAATCAAGACTCGACCCGCTGGGCCTGACCTGCCCTTCGGCCCGCTGGAAAATGTCCAAACTCGCTGCGCACCCCAAGGGTACTTCCTGCGGGGCGCTCAGACAGGACATTTTCTGGGTCGCGGGCCTGCGCTACGGTCCGGGCGGCCCATCGGCTCAGGTCGGATGTTCAACGATTTCAACAGCACCGTCTAGCCCTCATCGATACAGCCAGCCCGCGCCCGTGTTGAATAGTACGACCGATTCGTTGGCTTGAATCACACCCTCTGCCACGAGTTGGCGCAGGGCCGCCAGCGTTGCGCTGCCTTCCGGGGCTGCGTCGATGCCCGCCTGTTGCATCAGGTATGCCGTGTCTTGCTGGATGGCTGCTTCTGAGACAGCAATGGCTCCACCGCCGCTCTGCCGAAGCGCCGAAAGCATCAATTTACCACCGAGCGGGTCGGGGACGCGGAGGCCGCTGGCGCTCGTCACCGGCTCGGGCCACGCTTCCGTCGAGGTAGCGCCTGCCTCAAAGGCGCGGACGACCGGGGCGCAGCCCTCCGCCTGTACGCTGAAGAGGCGCGGCATCGGACCGTGGATCCAGTCTGATTCCAACAGTTCCTGAAATGCTTTCCACATGCCGATGAGGCCCGTTCCGCCACCCGTCGGATAAATGATGCAGTTAGGCAGCTTCCAGCCCAGTTGCTCGGCAATCTCAAGGCCGAGGGTTTTCTTTCCTTCGACGCGATACGGTTCCTGGAGGGTAGACAGGTTGGTGGCTCCCGTTTCTTCGGCGTAGGCTTTCGCTGCTTTCCCGCAGTCGCCGATATGCCCGTCGATAAGGTGCAGGTTGGCTCCGAAGTGGTGCATCTGGGCAAGCAGCGTTGGTGGCGTTGAGTGCGGGGCGTAGATCCGCACAGGCATTCTGGCTCGTGCCCCATAGGCTGCCATGGCAACACCTGCATTGCCGGCGGTAGGGAGGACGAATTGGGTCGCTCCAGCCAGTATGGCCCGTGTTATCGCTACCGAAAGCCCGCGCACCTTGAACGAGCCACAGGGGTTCTGTCCTTCGTCCTTCATCCACACATGGGGCAGTCCGAGCCCTTGCGCAATAGCCGGTAATGGCAGCAGCGGCGTACATCCTTCACCCAGACTTACGGCATCTTCGGTGCGCGTGAGGGGGAGCCAGGGGTGATAGCGCCACATGGTCCAGGGCTGCGAGGCAAGAAGCTCCCGCATGGTGAGGGTGGGCAGCGTTTCATACCGGACGAGCCACGGGTGCCCGCAGTCGACGCAGACCGTGGGGAGGCCTGTGGCGTCGTGAGTAGCGGTACAGTTGGAGCAGGCGAGGGACCAGGAGGAGACCATGCTGGGTGGGGGCATGAACAAGGAAACGTAAAACGTATGATGTAAAACGTAAGGGTGCCTGCTGCTGGTTCAGCGAAGCACCCTTACGTTTTACATTTTTTGCTTTATGCTTGCAATAATGTGGACAATCCGGGGTGAAGCTGGCATATGTCCCGTAATCCCCCAGCCTAAGCAGCCTGGGCCTGGCGCTCGGCGTAGTAGGTTCGGCATTCGGCTTCGCGTCCTCGAACGACGCGCTCGCCCTTGAGTTCACCGCGCGCCTCCGTGACGACCGTGTACTGCCGCTCCAGGTCACCGTGTTCGGCGTAGATTACCACCCAGTCGTCGGTCTTCTCTAACTCGTGGGCGCGGGCAGTGTTGGAGAACAGCGCCGTGAAGCGCCACGGTCTGCGCTGGGTGTTGAGTACCGGCAGCCACGCCTCGCCTTCCGGGTTGAACCGGCGGGGTGCAATGCGGTGCAACTCGTTGCGGGCGCTCCGGTAGCGGTATTCGAGATCCACGTTTAGCAGGTCTGCAATCGAGGGGGCTTCCTCGTCGCGACCCGGCTGCGAGGTGCGAAGGCGGTGGGCGCGGCGGCGGGCCTGGCGACCCAGCATCATGTTGAGCTGGGCACGTAGCGCCCGGACACGTCGGCGGCCAAACCCTTCGACGCCTTCGAGCCGTCCGTCGTGCGCGGCCACTTCCAACGCTTCGAGCGTCTCGATGCCGAGTTCGTCATAGAGGCGCTGTGCGAGTTCTGGCCCGATGCCGGGCACACGGGTAAAGAGCCGCTTCGGCTGAAACGCATTGCGGATGTCATCGAGCAAGCGCAGGTGGCCTGTCTCCACGAAGCCTGCAATCCGCGAGGCGAGGCTGTCGCCGATCCACGGGAGCGTTTTCAGGACGTCAACGCCGTCATTTTGCAGCATCTCAGCCAGCGGCTGTTCGTGGTGGCGTACGGTCTCTGCGGCGAGGCGATAGGCCTGCACACGGTGCGGGTTGGCGTCGCGTTCGTTGAGGCGGTTGGCCAGGGTATCCAGCGCATCTGCGATATCGGTATTAGAGGTATTGTGTGTATGCTTGGCTTGGCTATCCATAGGAGGTTCCTCGGGGTCTGTTGGCAAAAGCCGCTCGACATACGCGGCAGCCGTACGGGCCGCCAGGCGGATGCTGCCCGCCGAGGCATCGGCAGGGAGCGGTGTGCAAAAAGGGGCTGCATCAGGCAGCAGGGTGAGGAGTTGTTGGCGGGTGTCGTGGTATTGGTTGGCGTAGCGTTGTACAGTGTTGGCATCAGCCCAAAGCAGCAGGGCGAGGCCGGTTTCATGAGCAATCTGGCGGAGCGTCTGGGCGAAGTTGATGTAGGCGGCTTTCATGGTGTCGTTCGGCTGGGTGATGGGTGGGCCGAATAGGCGTAGCTGACATGCTTTCATGTCCTTGTTATACCTAAAGATAAAAATAGATAGTGACAGGGGTGTGTCACCTGATTTGAGTCAAAAAAGCTTCCCGGAAAACCTTTGAAATTGGGCTGAAATCGCTGCTTTTTCAAGCACAAAATCAAGAAAAAGTAGCGGCAAAAATGGAGCATAAATGACAGGTAAATGGGTGCCTTGAGCCTTACCTTTTCAGCAGGTTGAAGCGCTCGCTTTTCCTCACAAAAGTCTGCCTGCCCAATGGATCTCTTCACGATTGCTGCTGTCCTGCTCACGCTTACAGCCGTCTTCAGCTACGTCAATCACCGGTTCATTCATCTGCCCACGACCATCGGCGTCATGCTCATTGCCCTGGTGTTGTCGCTGGGGCTGATCGGGCTGAATGCGCTGGGCATGGATCTGGAAAGCCAGGCGCTGGCGTTGCTTCAGAACATCGACTTCGACAAGGCTATCCTCGAAGGGATGCTCAGCCTGCTGCTCTTTGCCGGGGCGCTCCATGTCAACATCAACGAACTGCTTGATCTGAAATGGGTCATTGGCTTGCTGGCAACGGTAGGGGTGCTGGTTTCCACATTTCTGATCGGCGGCGTAACGTGGCTGGTGCTCGGCTGGCTCGGCCTCGCGCTGCCGTTCATCTACTGTCTGCTCTTCGGTGCCCTGATCTCGCCGACCGACCCGATTGCAGTGATGGGGATTTTAAAAACGGCAGGAGCACCCAAAAGTCTGGAAATGAAGATTGCGGGCGAGTCCCTGTTCAACGATGGCGTGGGGGTGGTGGTCTTTCTGGTCATCTTAGAAATTGCAGTGGGGGTCGAAGAGGTGACCGTTGGGCACATCGGGCTGCTGTTCCTACAGGAAGCCGTCGGCGGTGCGGTATTTGGGCTGGCTATCGGGTATCTGGCCTACCGGATGCTGCGGCGGGTAGACAACTACCAGGTCGAGGTACTCATTACGCTGGCGCTCGTGATGGGCGGCTATGCGCTGGCGTTGGCGTGGCACCTCTCCGGCCCCATCGCTATCGTCGTGGCGGGCCTGCTG
>DATGCC010000531.1:0-7373 GCA_035312345.1 Rhodothermales bacterium | reverse complement strand
TCTTCCGCCGTGTCAAGAAAGGCGGTGAGGCTCCCGGATTCCCAAGGTTCAAGGCAAAAGGCAGATCCAGCACGTCGTTCACCTTTCACGGTACAGACGTGCGCATCGAGGAAAAGCGTATCCGGCTCCCTGTCCTTGGGTGGGTGCGGCTGAAAGAAAAAGGATACCTTCCCGTGAATGCGCTGAAGTACATGGAATGCACAGTCTCGGAGCGCGCTGGCCGGTGGTATGTGAGTATTACGGCTGAGGTGCCGGACGTGCATGGACCACCGGCAACAGGTCCGGCGCTGGCCGCCCATCCCGGCGTCCGATCGTTCCTGACGCTCAGAGATGATGATGGACGAGAGGAACGGCACGGGAACAGACGAGCTTTAGGGGCGCAGCAAAAGCGGATCGGGCGGCTACAACGCAAGCTCGCCAGACAGACGAAGGGCGGCGCGAATCGGGAGAAGACAAAGGCGCTGATAGCAAAGACGCACGCGAAGGTATCGGACAAACGATCCGACGCGACGCACAAGGCGACACACCGGGCAACGCATGGGCTCCGCCCCTCCTCCATCGTAATACAAAAGTGGCGCGTTAAAGAGATGCTAATGCAAAAGACGGATTTGCCGAAATGGCTGGAACGAAAAATAAAGCGCTCTATCTCGGATGCGAATTTATCCGAGATCGTGCGGCAGATCCAGTATAAAGCGCAGTGGGCCGGATCGGAGGTCATAGAGCTGGAACCTGAGCACCCGGTATCGCGCACCTGCTCCCGGTGTAGGTCGGTGAAAAGCGATCTCGGGATGGAGCAGATTTACAGGTGTGACGCGTGCGGATTAGAGATGGACCGGGAGACCAACGCAACGCTTAACATGCTGGCTGCGGCTGTTGAAACAGAGCCGGCATGATCGTATATTTGAACCGGCGATCCTTGATCGCCAAACCGTACCGGGAGGCACTCGGGACCGGGCCGCAAAGCGAAAGCCTGTGGAGATTGCAGAAGACGATTCCTCGGAATCGCAGCGGTCAATGAAGCAGGAACCCAACGTACCGTGGGACCCAAAACGCTCTTTTCTTGCTGAATTTTAGGGTCCGCCCCACGGGCGCGTGGATGCCGGCGCAGCTGATCGCCGTTCTCAACGCGCGGGGTGGTCCGCCCCACGGGCGCGAGGATGCCGGCGAGTCACGAGCAGCTTCGAGTAGTGCCAGATCGTCCGCCCCACGGGCGCGTGGATGCCGGCGTTTCTGAGTGGCTTCGGGGCGTCATTGAGTAGTCCGCCCCACGGGCGCGTGGATGCCGGGTTACTGCACCGATGCTTGAATTCAAAAAAAAATCCGCCCCACGGGCGCGTGGATGCCGGTGCTTGATTGCTCGTTTGCCACTTCCCTTCGCTGTCCGCCCCACGGGCGCGAGGATGCCGGTCGCTTACATTACATTTACATATCAACCAATGAGTCCGCCCCACGGGCGCGAGGATGCCGGGCCGGTTATGCAAACCGCCCCACCCTGCCGGAGCAGGATGAGGCGGTGGTGTGATCTAGGGGAAGGTGTTAAGCTGTTACTTTTTATCGAGCTTGATCACGATGGGCGGATTGACCTTCACCTTAACATCGCCCTTCGGATCTTCCGTGTATGTCGTCCTGGTCAGGGTATAATCCCCGATGTCAGCGATCTTTTCTTCTTTCGTTTTCTTGAATTTCATCGGTTTACCTCGTTAAGTCTTTTTCCTTCTCCTACGATTGCGCACCCTTGCGCCGTGCTTTTTCTCGATGTACTTCTTGCCCGCCCTTCTATCCTGTTTCGGGATCTCCTCTCCACATCCGCACTGGCAAACAGCGTACACCTTCCGGCGGCTGCGCCGGGTCTTACGCGGGGTAGCCTCTCCCCCACCGCCCGTTATTTTTTTTGCTTACCGGAAAACCATCCGAGTAGGCCGCTTTTCTTTTTGGTTGCCTTTTTAGTGCGCGTCACTGGCTCATAGCTGGCTATATTGCGCCCTGTCTCTTCGTGCTTCTCCCCTGCCAGTGCCCATGCCTGCCGAATCGTGATGATCCAACCTCGAATGAGTGAGAAAACAAAAGCCAGTACGACGACTTTCCAGCGGGCTACGAGAGCCGCAAACGATCCCATAGCATCCGCTTTCGCCTCCGCCTTCGCCTTCCGCTCTGGGCCTCTGATAGCGCGTAACTTCTGGTTATGTTCGGTGCGCTCCTGGATGGCGGTAAGCTTACGGTTTCTCTTCTCGTCATGCTTGAGTAGGATAAGCCACATCGTTACGACGAAGTAGTACCCAAGGCAGGCCGGCGCAATAACGCGGATGTAGGTCATCGTTAGCGCCGGATCGAACTTTGCCGATATAGCCGTCATCTCTTCCCATACTACGACAAGCAGAGACGTGACCGCCAGGATCTTAGCGAAACCCACGAACGCACCGGCCCGCAGTCCTTTGAACAGCTTGGCGGCGAACACGACGCCGTACAGCATACTAAAGATCGTGCCGGCACCGAGTAGAAAGTTCAACCCATCGTTTTCAACTACACGTGTCGTGACGGTGATCTGAAGCCCAAACCCGATCGCCACGATGCCGACGATCCAGAAGATACTTTTCTCCAGCGTGCTAAAGCCCTCGTATGTTTCCTCAATACTCCCCTGTGGGTTTTTCGTGGTACGCCTTGGCGTGTATCCCGTCCCTGTCCTGATCGGCTCTGGGGGATTGTCCCGCGTGACGGGCTTTGGATTCTTTAGGTCACGGGCGAGCTTCTCGTGAAGCGGCACGGTACGGGCGATATGCGGCACCTGAATGTCGGATGCCTGACCATCGCCGGGGGTATCGTTTCGATGGTTGTTGGACATGATAAACCTCGTTAGAAAATCCCGCCCCCGTGATCTTGTGCCAGCTCTGGAAAGCCGCCGAACCGTTACGGGTAGCAATTCCGTAAGAGGGTGCGGAGATCATCGGAAACGGGAGACTCTGAGATACATTTCGGATACGGGTTAAGGAGAACACCGTATCCTATTCCAGAATGCACAAAGAACACACTGACAATCAGCGTGAAGAGATAAATATAAGAAAGTTGCCCACCGCCAGCAACCGCGCTGCATACGTAGTCATTTTAGCGTATCGCAAGGCGTATCGCAGGGCGTACCGAAAGCGTATCGCGGCGAGCACGTAAACCGTCTCGTCTTGGAGCGCCACCCGCCCCACGTTTCGCAAGGTGTCTTACGCCTGTTGTCCCGCAGGCCGGGCGACCTAAAACGTTACGCTATCCGAAGATATGAGACAGCAAAAATGTTGCAACGATTGAGCCGCTCACCGTGACGGCTGCATACACCAGGTACAGCCACCTGGGCGTCACGGGCCGGGCCTGACTGCGCCATAACGCGGCCTGCTGGAGTGCGTAGTATGGCGTCACGGTGCGCTGCCCGCTGCGGGTGCGCTCGAGGCAGCGTCCCGCCTCGATCTCGTATGTTGCAACGTGGTCGTGTATCTCGATGACGCGGGTGGTTCCTCGCATGTAGTCAAGTACCAATGTTTCGACGCGTTTGACGGCGCGTTGGTTGGACTCGTCTCAATCCGCAATATTCGGCGTACGATCCCTGAGCCGCGTCAGGTACCAGCTACTGATGCCGGTAAAGGCGAAGCTCGTGAGCGTCCAACCGATTACTATTGATATCCAATTATCAAGTATCCATTCGATCATCAGGGGGCGTGGCGTTCTGTAGCTGGCGCACCAGGAGCACCACCGCCAGCAGCAGTAGCGCTATCGCGGCTTCAGGGGCTATGTCCGCGAGGTGTTGCACTCTGCAGCCTTGGCGGTAAGCCAGCCTGCTACGTAGAGCAGGGCAGCGGTTAGTATGATGCGCGTGATGTCCGGCATAGTCTATGTAGGTATTGACCCCGGCCCCTGGCTTTTGCTCAACGGATACACGACACCGGGGCCGGGAGTCAATTTTAGTATCTCTCGATCCTGGCCCTACCCAGTGGGGCAGGGGAGAGCGAAAAAAGTTAAAATTATTTTCTTGCACATATTGTATACATGATAACTAATGAGTTATCTTACAAGTAGTTGATTGAGTTACACCTAATCGAGACCGTCATGGGATACTACATTAACATTCGCAATAAGGAAGAAGTAAATTCGATGATGGAAGAGGGCCTTCTCAATGAGAATAACGTCCTTCTGCCTTTCACACTGGTGCCTTATGCAACGATCGGGAAGATTTCGAAGCGCGAAGTCTCCGATTACTACGCCGAAGACGATCCTGGTGAATACTTCGAATACGATAGCGCATTGGATGCACTCCGCGCCGCACTTTCTTGATCCGTTTTCTCAATCGCACCCATAGGGTATTGCTCCTATTCTTTTAACATCAACTGGATAAAACCATGAGACGATTTATTCCTTGCGCCAAAGACGAAGCAGAAGCGATACTTGATACGATCCATCAGAACGCCAAAGACAGCACGATGGGCGGGTCATGGGACAGCAGCCGGCACGTATCCGGCAGCGTGATCACCGCCATCTGGCGAAGATCGAACCCGCAGGGCGTCGAGGTGACGAGCAATTACTTCACGAGTGAGGCATCGATCAACGAGTACCTCCCGGCTGAATACCGCTCGTAAACCCTTTATCAATCGCACCTATCAGGTATGACCACGACACGACTCCGCGAATTAGCAGGAACCTACATGGCCCGACTGTTCGCCTTGAAGGCGGGCTACAGCTCGCACATGTGGAAGACCGCATCCCACCGAGGATCTGAGCTGACGCCTGAGCGCCAGCCCGACATCCGCAAGGCTGCGGAGGAGTACCGATCTCAACTCGATCAGGTTATCAAAGAACTCGGCAAATAAAAGGCGCTGGCTTATTTCTCCTCTTCGGTACCCTTGATCTGGTCGAGGCGCCCACGGAAGTAGCCGTCGAGGTTGCGGTATCCCTCGATCATGGTTTTATGGAGCGAGTCCAGGCGCTCGTCAATTTGTGAACTAAAGTCCTCGATGTCGTCGATGCGGAGCGCGTTGCGCTGTGTCATGCGCCCATTCGTCTCGATGGCTCCCTGAATCTCGTTCAGGTCCTCAGAAAGCCGCTGCGTCTGGAAGTCGATGGCGGCACGCGTCTGCCCCGGCGTGCCGCCCACGACGATGCCGCCGGCCGCTATCGATGTGAACATGCCGAGCAAGATGATCCAATCTCTGATCGAATGGTCGAAAATCGTGATACCTTCCTTTTTCTTTTCTTCGCTCATGGTGGGGGGTTAAATCATCCTTAAAGTTTCTATCGTATTCCCGGCGTCGAGCCATTCGGCCACCGTGGCCGGCTTCGCGCCGCTGATGATCGCGCCGGCTATCGCGGCCTCGCTCATGCGCTCGACGTATACTGACTCCCGCTCCACGTTCCGCGCCGTGATCTGGCGGATTTCGTTGCGCAAGGAAGCCCCGCGCCGCTCGTGCTCCTTGAACACGAATGGCTTGGCGCAGCCCTCGGCATGTAGGCCGATGAATGTGCTGTCATGCACCGCCGCCTGCCACACGATGCCGTCCTGGCGCACGTTCGTTTGCATGGGCACCTGGTAGGGGCGCACGCCTTCAACACGAAGGTTCTCGGCCTCGCCATCGTAGAAGCCGAACTCGAACATAATGCCCGCGGCCAGGCTATCCCGGACGGTGACGTTCTTGACGACGGCGTTCCGATTGTTGATATCGAACCCGAGACCCGGGCCGTCGTCGTGCTCACTCAGGTAGTCCCGGACAAGAATATTGTTGCCGCCGCTATCCCAGTCGTTGACGATCTTGCATCCGCCGGCTTCCCATGCCGCGTTGAAGCCTTTTCTGTTGCCATGGCGGCTAATGCAATTAGTTATGCTGCACGTATCGTAGTGGTGAACCAAGTAGTTGAGTTGGCCGTTCTTTTCGCTCAGGCAGTCTGAAACTATCACGTCGCCACCCGTCACCTCAAACCCAGGACCTGCCGAATAACGAACCATACATCGGTGTAACCACCACCCGTCACCCGTCAGCACCGCGCCGCGCTTGCCCGTCGATGCCGCGCCCTCGAAGCTGATGCCTTCAATCGTGACGTTCTTACCCGTGCCGAATAGCAGCCTCGCGTGGTGGGCGTAGGCGACGATCTCGGGCGTTCCCTCGTGCGGCATGAACCAGACGGCAACAGGGGCGCTGCTCGGGCCGTCGACGTAGAACGTGCCTGGCTTTAGGTCGCCCGCATCGTAGACCGCTTCCAGTAGCTTACCATTGACCAGAAATTGCTCGGGTCTCATGCGCTGCCGGTGTCCGTCCCAGGGCCCTTCCTGCGTTGCCGGGTGCGTGTACAGGCTGTGCGTGTAGGCCATCCAGTAGCGATCACCATGCTTGATGATCTCGCCGCCGAGGACGCGGTAGGCGTGAAACACCACCTTAGCGTCATCCGCAGCCTTGATCGTCACGTCGTCGACGTTGACCTCCAGCGTGCCGGGGACGGTCATCGTTGACAGAACATACGTGTGACCGCTCTGCAGCGTGGTAGCTTCCCAGGCTTCGACGGTCTCGACGTAGTGCGTGCGCTCGCCAGCAGGCGGGGGAGGGGTCTCCAGGGCAGACAGGCGCGCCTCGATGTCGTCGAGGCGACTGCGCATCTCGCTGGCGATGGCGAGGACTTCGCTGTGTGTGGCTGCAGGGAATGGCATGGAATACTACCTGGTTAATTCCACTCGTAAGATACTGAAATTAAAGAAGTTAAACATCCCGCCGCCCCCCGGGTAGCCCCCCGGTATACCGGCGCAGCGTGTGCTGCGGACCCCGATCGTAGGTCGCGGGCGGCGGGAATGTCGTTTTACACTCCGAGGTCGATGCTTACTACTTCAGCACCACCGCCTACATCAATGACCTGACGCTCGTTGTTGCCGTCATAGTCGATTTCGATGATACCACGAGGATTGCCACCGCCGAGATAGATAAGGTGGTTTGCCTTATCGAGCGCAAGGCCATCGCCCAAGTTGATGAAACCGTTGGATTTTATTGCATCCATTGAGCCGCCCGTAGGCACTGCGATTTTAAAAATCGCCTCATGAGTGTCGGCCACTTGACGTGCAAACCACAGACCCTCAAACTGATCAATCTGTGCTTCTCCATTGCATATGTTGTTGAGTTCTGCAGTAGTAATGTAGTGCGATTCGCCGCCGCCGAAATGATGCAACTTGGCATCCGAAAGACCGCCATTTGGTTTGAAATAAGCAGCGAAGGTATCCCCAGATAATGCGATGTTGCCCAGTGTCAAGGCTGTTGATGTAGCGTAAGTATTCTCGAGGTTTCCATCATAGTCGTAAACCTCGATTTGATCAGGTGTCCCGCAATTCATGACATAAACCTTGCGGTTTATCCTGTCAATGTCAA
>DATGCC010000530.1:0-3160 GCA_035312345.1 Rhodothermales bacterium | reverse complement strand
GCCTCTTCTTTGGTCAAGAGCGAACTGGAGACATGAGGGCTGACCACATGAATAAGCTGCGAGACGGTGCGGTAGAGCATCAAGATGATGGTCGTCATAAAGCCCCCCAGCATCGCCGTCGTACCGAGTAAAACATAGTAGATGACGTCGTACCACGTCGAGGGTACACTTTCAGTTTGTTCGAGCGGAATGGTGTGGAGCAGCAGGGTGATCGATGAGGCAATAAACGCGATAGTCGTGACCAGCGCGACCTGCTTGATCCGGCGATAATGCACGGGTTTTAAGGGCTTCTCGAAGCTCTGACTCAGACTCAAAACGGTGAGCATCAGCGCGAGGATGGTAGCCGAGGCGGTCATCACAGCGCTACACAGAAACCGGGTCGTGGGAAACATCGCTTCGAGCAGAATCATGGCCTGCGCCCCACTCACGCTGCCTACCCCAAAAGCTCCGACCAACGAGAACAGCACGGCAATGATGCCGCCTACCACGGCTATTTTAAAATCAACAAAAAAGGAGGTATCTTGGTCTTGATCTGACTCGTCTTGTTGCCGGGTACTTTGTGCTTGTTCTTCCGAAGAAGACATACGCTATCGGTCTTAAGGTTACCTAGGATCAACAAACTTATTCCACCGTGACGCTCTTCGCCAGGTTGCGCGGTTGATCGACGTGGCAGCCGCGCATGACGGCGATGTGGTACGAGAGCAGTTGCAGTGGGATCACGCTCAGGAGCGGCGTTAGAAATTCTTCCGTTGCGGGAATCCGAATCACGTACTCGCACAACCGATCCAGTTCGCCGTTGCCTTCGTCGGTGATCGCGATGACAGAGCCTTCGCGGGCCACTACTTCCTCAATGTTGGAGACAACCTTATCGTACGTCGAGTCTTTGGTAGCGAGAAAGACGACAGGCATGAACCGGTCGATGAGGGCAATGGGGCCGTGCTTCATTTCGGCAGCGGGATAGCCCTCGGCATGGATGTAGGAGATTTCTTTGAGCTTGAGGGCTCCCTCCAGCGCCACCGGGAAGTTGTAGCCGCGACCGAGGTAGAGGAAGTTGGATGCATAGCGGTAGACTTGCGCCATCCGCTTGAGTTGGTCGTCCAGTTCCAGCACCTGGCGCACCTGCTCGGGAATCGCCACCAGCGCTCGCAGGTATTCCTGCATCTCGGCGTCGCTGATGGTGCGGCCTTCGGCCAGCTTCAGCGCGATCATCGTCAGTACCGTCACCTGCGCCGTGAAGGCTTTGGTCGAGGCCACGCCGATTTCAGGTCCGGCGTGCAGGTAAACACCTGCGTCCGTCTCGCGAGCAATCGTGGAACCGACCGTGTTGCACACACCAAGTACCAGCGCACCCTGCTTCTTGGCCTCCCGCACGGCAGCCAGTGTATCCGCCGTCTCACCACTTTGTGAGATCACCAGCAGCACATCGCCCTCCCCGATGATCGGGCGGCGGTAGCGAAACTCGCTGGCGTATTCGACTTCGACAGAAATGCGGGCAAGTTCTTCGATCAGGTATTCGCCCACCAGCGCCGCGTGCCACGACGTACCGCAGGCCGCGATGATGATGCGCCGCGCCTCTCGCATCTGATCCAGCACCCCGATCAGGCCGCCCAGCGTAATCGTGTTGTTATCGACCGAAATGCGACCGCGCATGCAATCTTCCAGCGAGGTCGGCTGTTCCATAATCTCCTTGAGCATGAAGTGCTCGTAACCGCCCTTCTCGATCTCCTCCAGATCCCATTCCAGTTCGTGCACCTCTTTCGAGAGTGACACGTTTTCGAGGGAACGCACATCGTAGCCATCGCGGGTGATGACCACCATCTCGCCATCGTTGAGGTAGACGACCTGCCGCGTGTGCTCGACCAGCGGAGCCGCGTCGGAGCCGAGGAAATATTCATTCTCTCCCACGCCGAGGATGAGCGGGCTGCCGTTGCGCGCCGCAATCAACAAATTGGGATCTTTCGACGAAACGACTGCGATGCCGTAGGTGCCATTGACCTGCGTGAGTGCCTGTAGCACCGCTTCGTCGAGCGAGAGGTTGGCCGTCTTGCGGATATCATCAATCAGATGGACCAGCGCCTCAGTGTCGGTCTGCGTGCGAAACGTGTAGCCTTTGCGCTGTAATTTTTCGCGGATCGCACCGTAGTTCTCGATGATGCCATTGTGGACCAGCGCGAAGTCTTCGTCGGTGTTCGTGTGCGGATGCGCATTCTCGTCGTTGGGAAAGCCGTGTGTGGCCCAGCGCGTATGCCCGATGCCGAGCGTCCCTTCAAGCGGCGTGCCGTTGAAGGAAGCAGCCAGTTCCTGCACTTTGCCTTTCTGCTTACGCACGCTGAGGCCGCCGTTGACAAGCGCCACGCCCGCCGAGTCGTAACCGCGATATTCAAGCCGCTGGAGTCCCGTAATGAGAATGTTCGCGGCCTGCTGATGACCGATGTACCCTACGATGCCACACATAATTACTTCCTGCCTGGTTTACAAAATCTGACGATGTACGAAAGGGAGACCACCCAACGTACCGTCTTTTGCATTAAAACAGAAGTCGCTGCTTTCGATGTTACGAAAAACTCGCCAACTGCCCCTTTTTACAGATTGTAATATGCGCAACAATCACGCCGAAACACCTTCCGACGATGCGCGCACGGTGCGACCAATGGCCGAGGCGATCAAGCGAATCTGCTGCATCAACTCGGCGAACTGCTCGAACAGCAACGACTGTGGACCATCGCTCTTGGCCGAAGCGGGATCAGGATGCACCTCAATCATCAACCCGTCGGCTCCAGCGGCCACAGCGGCACGGGCCATCGGAATAATCTTCTCGCGCAGACCGGTGCCGTGGCTCGGATCCGCGAAGATCGGTAGATGGCTTTTGTCCTTGATGACTGGCACCGCCGAGAGGTCGAGCGTGTTGCGCGTATAGGTCTCGAACGTGCGGATACCGCGCTCGCAGAAAATCACATGCGGATTGCCCTGGCTCATCACGTACTCCGCCGCCATCAGCCACTCTTCCATCGTCGCCGACGCGCCGCGCTTGAGGAAGACGGGCTTGTCGCTACGACCCAGTTCTTTCAGCAGATCGAAGTTCTGCATGTTGCGGGCACCAACCTGAAAAACATCGGTGTACGCATGAATCAGGTCGATCTTGCCGATGTCCATCACCTCG
>DATGCC010000529.1:0-5829 GCA_035312345.1 Rhodothermales bacterium | reverse complement strand
AGGTACCTCCGTTTAGGTGTCCGTGATAGTAGTATAAGCCACCGTCAGTAGCAAGCTATAGAATCTCCATCGTCAGCGCAACGCCGAAGCCTAACGAACACAGGCGCTTGTATTAATAAAGGTTTTTTTGTATGTATTGAGGGCAAGTATCTGTGTTTTTTAGGGCTCCTTAAATCTTTTGTTTTGCGTCTACCTGAGAGAGGTGGGCGTCTTGATCAGGAAGCACCGATTCGTTATTCGTTCAGGTTCGCCCGGTGTACCCATCTTCGTTCACGTCTGGAAGACGACGTAGCTAGCGCTCAGCCTGTCGTAATAACCCCTCTGTCAACTGAGCGCAGTGGTCGAAAGGGCGTGTGATGGTGAGCGGCAGTCCATCGGCAGCAGTCCGCCGAAAGCAGCTACCCTTCTTCACACAACCCACGGAGGCACGGACATGGACAGGGAAATCGTCATCAAGGTCATCATCCTGATCCTGCTGATTATTCTGCTAGTCGTGCGGATTCTGGCGATCGTCGTTTCGGTCACCATCATCTATCTGATCCTGATCATCGCCATTCTGCTCGTGATCATCATTATTATTATCGAATGGCGACAGAAACAGGGCGGACGTCCCAACGATGGGCGTCCTGATCTCACCTGATCTAGCGGGCGTAGTGGCCTTTAGTGTGCCTAGACTGATCAATGCACGATGAAGGTCACTACGTCCCACATCGAATTACTCGAATCGCAGGTGTTTCCACAGCGCGGCGATGCCGAAGAGCGTGACAGCGGCGATGATGGCGAATAGCACGCCGAGGCCGAAGCGCCCGTAAAGGAAAAATCCGGTGGCAAAGAGGATGCTGAAGATGCCAAGCGTCCCACACACGGCTGCCGTGAGCGCGTAGGGGAGGTCGGATGGTGCGGTCTCTACCTCAATGCCTCGCTTGCGAGCTTTCTCAAGAATACTATTCCAGCCGGGGCCGCCGGGTTTGATCTTGCGATAGAAACTGAGTAGCACGGCTTCATCCGTCGGCTTTGTGGTGTAGGCCACCAGCACCCACGCGATGGTGGTGATAATCACGATAGTAACAAGCCGCTGCCAATCTGCCAACCCGCCACCGGGAAGGTCAAAGCGGCCTGCGATCTGGAAATACACCGCTATGACGAAAGATACCACCATCGCCGTAATCTCCGTCGCCGCGTTGATGCGCCACCAGAACCAGCGCAAGAGAAACAGGAGCCCCGTGCCCGCGCCAATCTGCAAGATGATGTTGAAGACCTGAAGTGCGTTCTCCAGAAAAAGCGCGAATGTACAGGCTACCACCATCAGCACGACGGTGGCGAGGCGCCCGGCCCACACCAACTGTTGCTCGCTGGCTTCGGGGTTGTAGAAGCGATGGTAGACATCGTTGACGATGATCGACGACCCCCAGTTGACCTGCGACGACATCGTGGACATGTAGGCCGCCGCCAGCGAGGTAATGACGATGCCGAGCAGTCCAGCAGGCAGAAACGTCAGCATCGCCGGGTACGCGAGGTCATTGCGGACAACCTGTTCCGGGATCTGTGGAAACCGCTCGGCGATGGCGCTGAGGTCGGGGAAGACGACAAGCGAGGCCAGGGCTACCAGGATCCACGGCCACGGGCGCAGCGCGTAGTGCATCCCGTTGAACAGTAGCGTGGCACCGACGGCGTGCTTTTCGTTCTTCGCCGAAAGCATCCGCTGTACCACATAGCCCCCGCCGCCCGGCTCGGCTCCAGGGTAGTACGCCGCCCACCACTGCACCGCCAGCGGAATGAAAAACACCGGCAGCATCTCCTGCCACGTCAGGTTCTCGAAGGACGGCCAGAAGGCCAGCGCCGGAGCCACGTTCTCATGGGCCAGCAGATTGCCCAGCCCGCCAACTTCCGGCAGGTTCAGCACATACCATGCTGCGCCAATGGAGCCAATCATCGCCAGCGTAAACTGCACGAGATCTGTCAGAAGCACGCCGCGCAGACCGCCCAGGGCGCTATACACCATCGTCACGCCCGCCGCGATCACGACCGTTTGCACAGGCGACCAGTCCATCATCACCCCGCCAATCTTGATGGCCGCCAGCGTCACCGACGCCATGATGATAATGTTGAACAACACGCCAAGGTAGACGGCCCGGAAGCCCCGAAGAAATGCCGCCAACTTGCCCGAATAACGGATTTCATAGAACTCGACATCCGTCAGCACCTCGGACCGCCGCCAGAGTTTGGCGTAGAGGAAGACGGTGAGCATGCCCGTCAGCAGAAACGCCCACCACGTCCAGTTGCCAAACGTGCCGTCGCTACGGACGATATCGGCCACGAGGTTGGGCGTGTCCGTCGAGAACGTCGTCGCCACCATCGAAATGCCCAGCAGCCACCACGGCATGGTGCGCCCGCCGAGGAAAAAGGCGTTGAAATCCCGCCCGGACTTCCGCGAAACAGCCAGCCCAATCCCAAGCGAGATCACAAAAAACGCGGCCATGATGGCCCAGTCGATAGCAGCGAGTTGCATGTTTAGGAAAGGGAGAGTGGGTGAAAGGGGGCGAGGGAGAAGGAAAGCCAATGATAAAAAATCACGCACCACGACACGAAGGCGTAGCCCGACTGACGCAAGTAATCACGCAACAACATAGCAAACGCCTCAAAGAAATGAACGGCCTTTCGTGAAAAAGCCCGCCGACGTGAGTATACTGTCGGAGAGAAAATAGCCAGCAAGGAGTAATCATCATGAAGGACGACCAGCAGCAAGACCTGAACCGCCGCCATTTTCTGAAGCTCGGAGCCGTAGGAGTAGGAGCCGCCATGCTCGGTTCCGGTCTGGCCGGGTGCAGTGAATCGGAGGAAGAAGATTCTGAAGCCCTCCTCCAGCGCATCGAGCAAAGCAGTGGCATCGGTCCGCCCCCAGAGACGTTTCTGGCCGCTCCGCCGATGGAGGTGGTGCGCATCGGCTTTGTGGGCGTCGGTGGCATGGGCACGGTGCATGTGCAAAACCTCGTTCGCATCGAAGGCGCGCAGATCACCGCCATCTGCGACATCAACGAGGAACACGCCCAGCGGGCACGCGACATCGTGGTGGACGCCGGGCATCCCGAGCCGACACTCTACACCCGCGGTGACACCGACTTCGAGCGGCTGTGCGCTGAGGAAGACCTCGACCTCGTTTACAACGCCACGCCCTGGCGCTGGCATGTCCCCATCGCCCTTGCCGCCATGGAGAATGGCAAGCACACGGCCTCCGAGGTGCCGTTTGCCTACACCATCGACGATTGCTGGAAGCTCGTCGAGCATGCCGAGAAACACCAGAAGCACTGTGTGATGATGGAGAACTGCAACTACGGGCGCTCCGAAATGATGGTGCTCAACATGGTGCGGCAGGGCGTGCTCGGCGAGATCTTGCACGGCGAATGTGGCTACCTACACGATCTGCGGGCCATCAAGTTTTCGCCCGAAGGGGAGGGGCTGTGGCGGCGCGATCATTCCCATATGCGCAACGGTAACCTCTACCCGACGCACGGCCTTGGCCCCGTTGCGCAGTGCATGAATATCAACCGGGGCGACCAGTTCGACTACCTCGTTTCGATGAGCAGTCCGTCGCGCGGGTTGCAGTTGTATGCGCAGGAGCACTTCGACCCGGGATCGCCGCAACGGCAGGAGACCTTCGCGCTCGGCGATGTCAATGTCAGCCTTATTAAAACGAAAAACGGGCGGACGATCTTTCTCAGCCACGATACCAACCTGCCGCGTCCGTACAGCCGCATCAACATGGTGCAGGGGACAAACGGGCTGTTTCAGGGCTACCCGGACCGTGTCTACATCGAAGGGCGTAGCGAGGAGCACCGCTGGGATCCGGCGGAAAAATGGGCTGCCGAGTACGACCATCCGCTCTGGAAAGCCGTGGACGAGCAGGCCGAGACGCTGGGCCACGGCGGCATGGATTTCCTCGAAGACTACCGCCTCATTCAGTGCCTGCGCCAGGGCCTCCCGACGGACATGAACGTCTACGATGCCGCCGCCCTCAGCGCTGTCTGCGAGCTCACCGAGCAATCTGTCGCCAACCGCAGCCGCCCCGTCGATTTCCCCGACTTCACGCGGGGCCAGTGGCAAACGTATCCGCCGCTCGACATCGTGACATTTTGAGAGACTGGTTTCCGGTTTACAGTTTCTGATTGCTGGTAGGGTAAAGTATAATCCAGCAACTGACCACCCAAACCCAATCGGAAATCCAAAATCAGAAATCCAAAATCGAGATGTTGCGTTGGCTTGTCTTTCGGCTGGTAAAGTTGTTCTATTCGCGCATCGTAGGGCGGGGGCGGGAGCACGTTCCCGTGGATCGGCCTGCGATTTTTGTGGCGAATCATCCCAACGGTTTGCTCGATCCGGTGCTGATGATGATCGGGCTGCGGCGACCTGTGTGGTTTCTCGCCAAAAGCACGTTTTTCGCCAATCCCGTTGGCAAATGGATGATGGAGACGTTTGGTGCGTTGCCGGTCTTTCGGAAGCGCGACGAGGGCAAACCCGGTGGTCCGCAGGGCGATGCACGGGCGCGCAACGAGCAGACTTTTGCCCGCAGCCGGGCCTTGTTGCGTGACAACGAAGCCCTGGCCCTTTTCCCCGAAGGCACCACCCATTCTGATGCCCAACTCCGTGAGCTACGCACCGGAGCCGCCCGCATTGCGCTCAGCGCTGAGGACGAAGCCGGTTGGCACCTCGGCTTGCAGATCGTGCCCGTCGGTCTGTGGTACGAAGACAAGACAACCTTTCGTACCTCCGTGGTGCTGGCAGTAGGTGAGCCCTTCACTCTGAACGACTATGCCGACGCTTACGCTGACAATGAACACGCTGCTGTGAAGGCGCTGACCCAGCATATCGACGACCGCCTCGACACCGTAGTGCTTCAAGCCGAAAACGCTGACCTGCTCGCCGCTATGCCTGTCGTTGCAGCGTGGACGCTCACTGATAATGGGCCACGTGATCTGGCTCGGCAACACGCCTGGGCAGGGACCTTGCTCCAGGCGTACCAGCATCTTTTTCATACCGACCCTGAGCGCCTCGAAGCGATTGCTGTCAAAGCCCGGCGGTATGCAGCGTTGCTCGAAGCCGTCGGCATCACCGATCCATGGCACCTGGAATTGCCCGAGGCCAGTCGGTGGGGCTTGCTGCGCCGTGTTCTCGCGCTGATCGTAATGGTACCGTTTGCGCTGGCTGGTTGCTTGATGAGCTACGGACCGTATCGGCTCGCTGGTCCCGTGGCGGAGGCAGCAGTCAGGGGCGATTACACGCAGACGGGGACGTTCAAGCTCATTGGCGGCACGCTGTTCGTGCTCATTGGTTGGGTGGTGGAAGCCGTTGTTTGCGGGCTGGTCTTTGGCTGGATGTGGGGCATCTTGTTGCTGATGGGGGCTCCCTTGTTGGGCTACATCTCGCTTCGGTGGGGCGAGGCATGGCACCGGCTCCGTAATGCCCTATCTTATCAGCGATTGCGTGGTCGTCGCAGCCGGTTGGTCGAATTGCTCGCTGAACAGCGCCAGGATCTGACCGACGATGTGCGCGCTGCTGTCGCCTCTGTGTCCTTGGAAGAAGGCGCATAACCGTTTGTCAAGGTATCTGTAGCGACGACCCGCCGGATCCTCTCTATCATCGTCATCACCCGTTATTGCAAATCAAAAAAATGTGCATCTTCTGCCTGTCATTTATCATCGCCATCAGCACACTGCCTGCCATGAGTCAGCCGCAAGCGGAACGGCCCCGTGCCCGCGAAGCCGGGGTGGTCGTTGGCATTATGCCTCCTGGCCCGCTCAATGCCATCACGGATGTAGCCGGGGTGCAGGTGGG
>DATGCC010000528.1:0-5426 GCA_035312345.1 Rhodothermales bacterium | reverse complement strand
AATAGTGGTTGAAAATAACAAAAGCTTGATTGATCTCGATGGTTTTACGGGTCTTGAATCTATTGACGGCGATTTTCTTGTCCAAAGAAATAGTAATCTGACAAGCATTACTGGGTTTAGCACCCTGACATCTGTTGAAGGCAACCTGAATATTTATGACAATGACAAGTTATTAAACATCAATGGCTTAACCAGTTTCGCTTCGTTGGGTGGTAACCTGGACATTTTTCGGAATGCGTCTATTGACGACCTCAGCGGTTTGCAAAACCTTTCTACACTTGGTGGAAATCTCAGGATATCACATCGGACATTGACCCAATTCCCATGGCTTCAGAGTTTGGTCTCCATAGAAGGAGATTTGAACATCAGCAATAATTCATTGCTAAGCAGTTTTGAGGGGCTCAATCAGCTTGAATATGTTGGAGGAGAATTAATAATAAGCTACAACGACGCTCTCGAAAGCATGGAAGGACTCAACAGTCTTACAGTAGTAAGAAAGGATTTAGGCATTTACAATAATCCGCTTATAGGCCACCTAGATGGACTCAGGCAACTCTCTACTGTGGAAGGAAATGGTAGCGTTTCAAGCAACAAAGCTTTAAAGAATCTAGACGGACTTAGAAAGCTCACCGACATTGGGAGCTATTTATTTATTGTGCGCAACGACTTACTAAGCAATCTTGATGGCTTGTATAATCTTTCGGCTATTGGAAAGGATTTGGAAGTCTCAAGAAATCAAATGCTGAGTGCCTGCACCTGCGGCCTCAGCCCTATTCTCGATATGGGAGGTATTCAGGGCGATATCTCCCTTGAGAGAAATCTTACCGGCTGCAACTCCGTCGAAGAAATCCTCGCCGCCACCTGCGACACCAACATCGCCACCGAAGACGACAACAACACCCTCCCCCATCGCTTCACGCTCGAAGGCAACTATCCCAACCCCTTCAACCCGACGACTATGCTCCGCTTCGGCTTACCCCAGGCCCAGCGCGTGCGTCTCACCATCTACGATGCCCTCGGGCGCGAGGTGGCTGTGCTGATTGACCGGGAGCTACCGGGGGGCTGGCATACGACGAAGTTTGAGGCAGACCATCTAGCGAGCGGGGTGTATCTGGCGCGGCTGCGAGCAGACGACCGCGTGGAGACACAACGTATGATTTTGCTCAAATAGCCACGCTCACACCCGGTAGTCCTGTACCTGCTTCGTCGTCTCACCGGTTTTGGATACAAACACATTCATAGAGCCGCACGACGGACAGGCGATCTGCTCGGTGCCGTAGCGGTCGATTTTAGTAGCAGGTTCGTCGAAGTAGCGGCCTTCGGTCTTGCAGAAGTATTTGCCCTGTTTCGGGTCGAGGCCGGGTAGCGGACCGGGTAGTTTTTGGAGCCGCTCGTAGTACAGACAGGCAGGCGCTACCGGGCAGGTTTCGCACTTCGGATTGCGTGCCGTGCAGGTGTAGCGTCCGTGCAGAATCAGCAGATGATGGGCCTCCGACCATTCGTCCTGCAGAATCGCCCGCTTCAGCCCGCGTTCTACCTCCAGCGGCGTCTTCGCATTCTTCACGATCCCGATGCGGTTGGCGACGCGGAAGACGTGCGTGTCGACGGGCAACGCATCCACATCGAACGCGACAGAGGCGACGACCTGTGCCGTCTTCCGCCCGACGCCCGGCAGCTTGACGAGATCCTTGATGGTCTCGGGGATCGCTCCGCCGAATTCATCCTGCACCCGCTGCGCCATACCGACGAGGTGCTTGGATTTGTTGTTCGGATACGACACCGACCGGATGAACGGATAGACCTGCTCCGGTGTGGCTTCCGCCAGCGCATCGACGGTCGGAAACGCCTCAAACAGGGCGGGCGTGACTTTGTTGACCCGTTCGTCTGTACATTGTGCCGACAGGATCACCGAAATGAGTAGCTGGTATTCGTCCTCGAAATGCAGTTCGGTCTCGGGACGCGGGATGGCCTTGCGCAGTTGTTCGAGGGTAAAGCGAGCGCGTGCTTTGCGGTTCACAGAAGATGAAATGGATAGGTGAAACGATGCGGTGTAGCATGCAACAGAACGGGGCACCCCGTGTTGCAACAGCATCGGAAATATAGAACCCTCGCAGCAATTTCGTCTTGTTGCCTTTCCACTCCCCTTCTTCGATGATGCCCTGTCCGCCACAGCTCAAGGTGTTCTTCCAACGCTGGCTGGTCGCCTTCGTGGTTGGATTATGCATGCTGCTCGGCTGCGAATCTCAACCTGGCGACGAAAGCGCAGTTGCGCCCTGGGGAGCGCGGCCCAATATTGTGTGGCTCGTAGCCGAGGACCTGAGCCCGGTCATCCCACCCTTCGGCGATTCTACTATCACGACACCGACCCTCAGCCGACTGACTGCCGAGGGAGTGCGCTACACGCATGTCTTCTCGCCCTCGGGGGTGTGCGCCCCGAGCCGGGCCGCCCTGGCTACCGGTATGTATCCGACGGCCATTGGCGCGCAGCACATGCGTACGGGCCCCTGGTGGGCCGGTGCCGCACCCCCCGAAGTGCTCGCCTCAGCGCAGGCACAGATGCCACCGGGCGTTGTGCCCTACGAAGCCTTGGCCCCGCCGCCTGTCCGCATGCTCAGCGAATACCTTCGGCAGGCGGGCTACTACACGAGCAACAACCGTAAGGAGGACTACCAGTTCATCAAACCCGTGACGGCCTGGGACGACAGCAGCCCGCAGGCCCACTGGCGAAACCGTGCCCCCGGTCAGCCTTTCTTCGCGGTCTTCAACTTCGAGGTGACGCACGAATCGCGCATCTGGTCGAAAGGCGACGACCCGCTGCTGGTGCCCGATACGCTGAAGGTCCCGGTGCCTCCGTACCTGCCGGATACAGAGGTTGTGCGCCGCGACCTGCGCCGGATGTACTCCAACATCAAGGAGATGGACGCGCAAGTAGGCGAGGTGCTGCGGCAATTGGAAACCGATGGCCTGCTCGACAGCACCATCGTTTTCTGGTTCACCGACCACGGCGGCCCGATGCCGAGACAGAAACGAACCCTCTACGACTCCGGCTTACGTGTACCCCTCATCATCCGCTTCCCCAGCCAGGAGCACGCTAATACCATTGACGACCAATTGATGAGCTTCGTGGATTTTCTGCCGACCGTGCTATCGCTGGCCAATGTAGACCCGCCCGATCATTTGCATGGACGCGCCTTCCTGGGCTCCTACGCTGCTGATACGACCCGCCCATTCATTCATGCCGCCGCTGACCGCTTCGATGAGCACTACGACACGATCCGAGCCGTGCGCGACCACCGCTTCAAATACCTGCGGAATCTCCGCCCGGAACAGGGCTACTACCTGCCCGTCGCCTACCGAGAGCAAATGGCGACGATGCAAACCTTGCTGCGGCTGCGTGCTACCGGAACGCTGGACCAGCAAGAAGCCCTCTGGTTTCGCTCAGAGAAAGCCGCCGAAGAGTTGTTCGATACGCAGACCGACCCGCACGAACTGCACAACCTCGCCGACGACCCGGCCTATGCCGAGGAACTGAGCACCCTGCGAGCAGAGTATGATCGCTGGGCCACTGCCATCCCCGACTTTGGGCTGATGCCTGAACCGGCCTACCTCGCGTCTATCTGGCCGGAGGGTGTGCAGCCAACAACCGAACCACCTACAGCCGCCTGGCAGGGCAACACCCTATATCTGTCGAGCACGACCGAGGGCGCATCTATTGGCTATCAGATCCTGAACGGCGATGCGGTGCCAGGACCCCGTTGGGAGGTCTACACCGCCCCCCTCCCACTGGAGCCAGATGTGCGTATCGTTGCCCTCGCGCATCGCATTGGCTATTGCCCCAGCGATCCCGTTTTCCTGGCCCCGGATGCTGCACGATAGACTACCCGACTGCTTCCTTTCTCCTTCTGCCCTATGGATCAACTGGCTCCTCCGATCAACTGGCGTGCGCTGGTACCGGGTCTTGTCCTGGGTCTCGGGCTGGTGCTACTTGAACTTCTGAGTTTTGTCCTGATGCCGCAACAGGCAGAGACGGGCAGCCTAATCCTGCTGCGCGCCATCTTGATCTACGGTCCCACAGGGGCTCTCATCGGATGGAAGGTGAAGGGCGCAGGGCCCGTGCGCAAGCACAGCAAGCAAATCCCCGCCGCCCTGCACGCGATGCTCGGCGCGCTGATTCTGGCTCCGCTGCAAGCCTTTATCCTCCTCGCCACCAACGCAGGCCATGCCCCGGGCATCGAGTGGTTCTTCGCCGAAGCACTTACGGCAGCCCTCATCGCATGCCTCGCCGGAGCCATCGCCGCACTCCACCACCCGGCTGCATAAGTTAAGTATACACGGGTGGATGCTTGAGAGACTAAGGGGGGTAAAAATTTCGCTCTTAGCCTTCTCTCCCATATCTCCATCCTTGCAACCTCAACTTCGGGGATGAAAATGCGGTAGCGGTCGTGTATCTTGGACAGGTTCCTCTATTCCACTATGGCCCTGTTCAGATCCGACTGCCATGTCTACCCCACCTACGTTTCTCCGCAGCCTTGCCGCATGCGGTACGCTGTTACTGGCCTTGATGATATTTCCACCTATCAGCCAGGCCCAATCCACCGATGAAGTGCCGGAGGTCACGCGCACTTTTGCCCTTGTCAATGCCCGCGTGGTGCAAGCACCGGGCCGCGTGATGGACCGCGCCACCGTCATCGTACGCGATGGCCTCATCGCCACCATCAGCCGTGACGCCACCATCCCCTTCGACGCCGAACGCATTGAGGCCGACTCGTTAACGATCTACGCGGGCTTCATCGATGGCCTCTCGCATACCGGGATTCCCAAACCGAAAGAAGAGCGCGACCAGGACCGCCCCGACGATCCTGGTAATCCGCCTGATGAATACGCAGGCATCCAGCCGGACCGTGACGCCCGCATGATGCTCGACCCCACCGACAGCAGCATCGAAAAGCTGCGGCAGGCGGGCTTTACGGCGGCGCATGTGGTGCCCTACGGCAATATGCTGCCCGGATCAGGTGCCGTCATCCTGCTTGCTGGCGACGACCCGCGCACGCTGGTGCTCAAGGGTGATGCCTCCGTCTTCGCCCAGTTTGCAGGCGCACGTCGGGCCTATCCGGCTACCGACATGGCGGTGATGGCGAAGATGCGCCAGCTCTACCGGGAGGCCGAACGGCGGCAGCGCATGGAGCAACTCTACGCTGAGGATCCAACGGGACTGGAACGCCCGGAATACGACCCGGCGCATTATGCGTTCTTCCCGGTTCTGGATGGCGAGAAAAGGGTCTATTTCAACACCGAGAATGCGCTTGATGTATACCGCGCCCTCGAACTAAAGAAAGATGTGGGCCTGCCCCTCGTCCTAACGGGCCTGAACCAGAGCTATGATGTGGTCGATGCGCTGAAGGAAGCCAACATCCCGATGCTGCTCA
>DATGCC010000527.1:0-3861 GCA_035312345.1 Rhodothermales bacterium | reverse complement strand
GGAACAGGTATCCGGCATGACGCGGCGCGAAGCCCAGGAATCGCTTCGTGAGCAACTCATCGACGAGGCCAAGCTGGAAGCCAGTTCAGCCGTCAAAGAGATCCGCGACGAAGCCAAGCTGACGGCCAACCGCGAGGCACGCAAGATCATTCTGACGGCCATCCAGCGCACCGCCGCGAGCCACGCCATCGAGAATACCGTCTCTGTCGTCAACATTCAGAACGACGAGATGAAAGGCCGTATCATCGGGCGCGAGGGCCGCAACATCCGCGCGTTCGAAGCCGCCACCGGGATCGAAGTTATCGTGGACGACACGCCCGAAGCGGTCATTCTCTCCGGCTTCGACCCCGTCCGACGTGAGGTAGCACGCATCTCGCTTACGCAACTCATCCAGGACGGGCGCATCCATCCGGGCCGCATCGAAGAGGTGGTCGAGAAAGCCCACGCCGAGATGGAGGAAGAACTCATCGAGATCGGCGAGCGCACGGTCATCGACCTGAACCTGCACGGGCTACATCCCGAGCTGGTCCGCATGGTCGGGCGGATGCGCTACCGCACGAGCTACGGGCAAAACCTGCTGGCGCACTCCATCGAGACGGCCCGCATCTCATCGCTCATCGCCGCCGAACTGGGTTTGGACGCCGTGAAGGCCCGCCGCGCCGGGTTGCTGCACGACATCGGCAAGGTGATGGAGGAAGAGATCGAGCAGCCGCACGCTATCGTGGGCATGGAACTCTGCCGCAAGTACAAGGAAGATGAGAAGATCTGCAACGCTGTTGGTGCCCACCACGACGAGATCGAGATGACGGCGATGATCTCGCCCATTGTGCAGGCCGCCGACGCCATCTCCGGTGCCCGCCCCGGTGCCCGCCGCGAGGCGCTCCAGGCATACATCAAACGGCTAGAAAAACTGGAAGGGCTGGCGGCCTCCTTCGACGGCGTAGAACGCGTCTATGCCATCCAGGCGGGCCGCGAGATCCGCGTGATGGTCAACCACAGCCTCGTCTCCGACGCCCAGGCTGAGCAACTGGCTATCGACATCTCGAAGAAAATCCAGGACCAGATGCAGTATCCCGGCCAGATCAAAGTCACCGTCATCCGCGAGGTACGATCCGTGTCGTATGCGAAGTAAGCAAACTTCGTATCCACTCAAGTTGGTAGACGCACGCGGCGCAACTTTCACGCTATCATGTCCGCCCCGGCGCATCGTCTCGCTGGTGCCGAGCCAGACGGAGCTGCTGGCGGACCTCGGGCTGGATGAGCAGGTCGTTGGGCTGACACGCTTCTGCGTCCATCCATCGGACTGGAAGCCGCGCAAAACCATCGTCGGCGGCACGAAGCAGGTGAATGTCGAGTGCATCCGCAACCTGGAGCCAGATCTCATTCTCGCGAATCTGGAAGAGAACACCCGCGAGATGGTCGAGGCGCTGGACGCCATTGCGCCCGTCTACGTGACCGATGTAAAAACCATCGCCAACGCCCTCGGTATGATTCGGACGGTGGGCCGGATGACAGATCGCGCTGCCAAAGCGGAGACGCTGGCAACAGAAATCAATGAAGCATTCACGGCCCTGCCAGCGTTCGCGCCGTTGCGAGCGACCTACCTAATCTGGCAAAATCCGACCATGGCAGTCGGCCACGACACGTTCATCCATGATGTGATGGCGCAGGCCGGGCTGGTGAATGTCTTTGGTGATCGTACGCGCTACCCGGAAATTACCGACGAGGATCTTGTTGCGACGCAGCCAGAGGTGCTTCTGCTCTCCAGCGAACCCTATCCGTTCAAAGAAAAACACACAACACCTTTCCGCACCCTGCTTCCCGATGCGGCAGTACACCTGGCCAATGGCGAATTATTTTCGTGGTACGGCAGCCGCCTGCGCCACACCCCCGCCTACCTGCATCGGCTGAGACAAGAAATGCTGGTTGTGCCATGAACAAAAAAGAAGCGAGCCTCCGCAAAGAAGCTCGCTTCTCCTGGCCCGGCTACCACACTACGCCGGACACACTCCAGCCCCTTACTTCTTCGGCGCGGGCTTTTTGGTGTCTTTCGGCTTGGGAGCCGTTTTTTTCGTACCAGCCATGACGAAACCTCGAAAGGTTATAAACACTCCCAATAAGAAACGCTGCTCCCGGGAGCAAGGTCCGCAGTGCGTAGCGAAGGATGGTCCCTTCGTGCGCTACTACTTTGCTTCTTTGAAACAGTTCGCCGTGCAAAAAGGCGTCCTGAAATGTTACAATGATCGCCGAATTGCGTATCCTGTCGCGGTTCTTCTTACCATCCAGCGCCTACGCCATGACCCGCATTCTGCTTCTCTTTCTCCTGACCATCGTCCTTCTCAGCATGACCAGTTGCGAACCCAACCCCGAAACCACACCTGACAGCGACACCGAAGACGAATCTTTGCATATCAAAGCCGAAACGCTCGCCCGTGAATCGATCATCGTGGATGGCCACATCGACGTGCCATACCGCATGACCGAGTTGGAAGAAGACATCAGCGAAGCCACCGAGCACGGCGACTTCGACTATCCACGGGCCGAAACGGGCGGCCTCGACGCGCCCTTTATGTCGATCTACTTGCCCGCCGATCGCCAGGATACGCCGGGTTCGTCCAAAGCACTTGCCGACTCGCTGATCGACATGGTAGAAAGCTTCGTAGCGCGTGCACCCAATAAATTCGCCCTCGCCAAATCTGTAGCCGATGTGCGTGCCAACCACGAGGCAGGCCTGATGTCGCTGCCGATGGGCATGGAGAATGGCTCGGGCATTGAAGACGACCTCGCCCACCTGCAACATTTCTACGACCGGGGCATCCGCTATATTACCCTCACGCACGCCGTCGATAACAAAATCAGCGACTCGTCCTACGACACCACGGGCACCTGGAATGGGCTGAGTGACTTTGGGCGCGAAGTCGTCGCCGAGATGAACCGGCTTGGCATCATGGTGGATGTCTCGCACGTCTCCGACAGCGCCTTCTACCAGGTCATGGAGATCAGCACCGCGCCGGTTATCGCTTCGCACTCATCGGCGCGGCACTTCACGCCCGGCTTTGAGCGCAACATGAACGATGACATGATCCGCCTGCTCGCCGAGAAAAACGGCGTCATCATGATCAACTTCGGCTCCAGCTTCCTCAGCGAGGAATACCGCACAAAACGCGAAGCCGCCGATGCACACATCGAAACATACCTGGAAGAGAACAATCTCACCGAAGCCGACTCCGCCGCACAGGAATACACCCGCAGCTACTACGCCGACCACGTAGGTTATGCCGACATTTCCAATGTGGTGGCACATATCGACCATGTGGTTAACCTCGTCGGCATCGACCATGTAGGCCTTGGCTCCGACTTCGACGGCGTCGGCGACTCGCTACCCATCGGCCTTAAAGATGTATCGGCCTACCCCAGCCTCGTCTACGAACTCCTGAAAAAGGGGTATTCGGATGAGGACATCAAGAAGATTCTGGGCGAAAACGCCCTGCGCGTCTGGAGCGAGGTAGAGCAATTGGCAGCGGCTTCGCAAGCTGACTAATGCTGCAGGTGCTGCGCTACCTCTGGGCTTTGCCGGTGACGCTGCTTGGCCTGCCTCTGGCGATGCTGGCCTTGTTCAAAGGTGGACACCTACAGATCGTGGATGGCGTCCTCGAAGCCCATGGCCCACTGCTGCGCTGGCTGCTAGAAAAGGCCGTACCGCTCGGAGGTGGCGCGCTAGCGATTACCTTCGGGCACATCGTGCTGGGCCGCGATGCTGCCGTGCTCGACGCCACCCGTACCCACGAGCGTGTCCACGTACGGCAAGTAGAGCGGTGGGGCTTGTTCTTTGTGCCCGCCTATCTGCTCTCCAGCCTGCTT
>DATGCC010000526.1:0-2709 GCA_035312345.1 Rhodothermales bacterium | reverse complement strand
AACCTGCGTAGAGACAGGCCTGTCGAACCAACGTTTTATATCCATGCTAGGGAGGAAGTTGGGGTGCAGGGTTCAGCAGGCCTGTCTCTACGCAGGTTGCCACGCCGAGGCCTGCCGCGTGTGGAGGTTTGCGAGCAACTCGCCGAGTTGTTCGAGCGAATTCAGGTTGTGGACAGGAAGAAAGTCGTCAATGTGGGGGAGGGCGGCGACCATGCCACGGGTGAGGGGTTCGTAGGCATCATAGCCGAGCAGCGGGTTGAGCCAGAGCAGCCGGTGGCAGTTGCGGGCAAGGCGGGCCATCTCGCGGGCAAGCAAGTCGATGTCGCCCCGGTCGCAGCCGTCGCTGATGATGAGCACCACGCCGCCGCTACGGAGCACCCGCCGGAGCCAGTGGTAGTTAAAATCTTTGATCGCCTCGCCAATGCGCGTGCCGCCCGACCAGTCGTTCACATCTTTCGTCACTGCAGCGATGGCGTCGTCGATGTCGCGGCGGCGCAGGTAGCGGGTGATGCGCGTGAGCCGGGTACCGAAGACGAAGCTCTCCACGCGGTCTAGTCCATCCGTCACGGCGTGCATGAAGTGGAGCAACATGCGGGCATAGGCATCCATCGACCCGCTGATGTCGCACAGCACCACGATGGGACGTTGTTTGCGTTTCGGCCCCCGGCGGTGGAGCCGCACAAACTCACCGTGGTGGCGCAGACTCTGCTGCATTGTGCGGCGTAGGTGGAGCCGCCGTCCTTTGGCGCGGGGCGTCTGTCGCCGCATCCGCATCGGCTCAATGGGCCAGCGCATCTGTCGGATGAAATCCTTGGCTTGTTCTACTTCTTCGGCAGTGAAGTCGGCAAAATCTTTTTCGCGCAACACCTCGTCCGCGCTGTAGGTCGCGATGAGTTGGATTTCATGGTCGTCGTCCTCCCTGGGCGGCGGCTTGGGTTTTGTCTTTTTCCCAGACTGCTCCTCCATCGCTTGCTGCACACGGGTCATTTGCCGCGGGCGAGCTGAGGGCGGCAAGGTAGTTTGTGGCAGCATCATCTGCATCACCTCTTCCAGTTGCGAAGGGGCCCGCCAGAAGATGCGAAAGGCGTGGTCGAACAACTCGATATGTTCGTGTCGCTGGACGAAGATGCCGAAAAGGGCCTGATACACATCGTCTTGCCGCCCGACGCCCACAAGATCCACGGCACGGAGTGCATCCATGATTTGGTGCGAGCCGACCGTTAGCCCTGCTCGCCGCAACACCCGTCCGAAGGAGATGATGTGGTCAGCTAGCGCGGTAGGCGCGGCTGGGCTATGATGGGTAGGTGTTGATGGCATGGTTTCTATAAAACAGCGAGGGCTGGACTTGATCCAGAAAAGACAGCTACGGTTGCAGCGTAATCAACGGGTAATGCTAGTCCAGAGCCCGCAGCACCCTATCTATTGCCCTCCATGCTCCTGTATCATACTTTTGGGCAGGGCAGATGCCTGGGCTTCGTCAGCAAACCATCGCAAATCAAAAACCGAAATTCGCAAATCCCATGTTTATTCCCAGCATGTTGCTCAAGAAGCTTTACACCATCGGGAGCTTGCAGAATAACGCTGAAGGCGTCGCATTCGAACTCAAGAACCGGCTGAGTGACGCTAAGATTACGAACCTTCGTGGCCTGCGCATCAACGGGCAGGAGGTGCCTGTGGATAGTATCACCGTGAACGTGGGACATGACGGCCCGCGTACGGCTGCCGACGTGTCGCCGGAGAAGCCGGTCGATTTTCCCATACGCAAGACTGTGCACCTTATGGTGGCTCGTGACCCGCTGCCAGAGGGCAAGCACGAAATCGAGATCGCCGTCGATACGGAGCCGTTTGGGAAGGTCAAGTTTACGGTGGATGACACCATCGCACAGGATCAGGCGGACCGCGTGCGGATTCCGCGCAACGAGGAAGACGATTACGGTGAGGCCGCAATCAAAGCGCGGCAGGATTTTGCGGAGTCGTACACGGGTGCCCCCTTTCATCACATCCGGCAGTACTCCCTCGATCCGCACGGGGCGGCAGGCAACTGCGAAAACTTTACCGGTGTGGCGCAGGTGCCGCTTGGCATCGCCGGACCACTCCGCGTCAATGGCGAGCATGCGCAGGGCGATTTTCTGATTCCGCTGGCGACTTCCGAAGGCACGCTCGTGGCGTCCTACAACCGGGGCATCAAGCTGCTCAATCTGTGCGGTGGGGCCACCTGTACCGTCAGCGGCGATGCCATGCAACGGGCTCCCGTCTTCGTCTTCGAGAATGCCCGCAAAGCCCGCGATTTTGATACCTGGGTGCAGGCCCATTTCGACAAAATCGCGGAAGAAGCCGAAGCGACCTCCAGCATCGCTAAGCTGCAATACATCGATACGTTCCTTTCCAACAAGTTTACCTACCTTCGTTTCAACTACTCTACGGGCGACGCCGCCGGGCAGAACATGGTGGGCCGTGCCACCTTCGCTGCCTGTTCCTGGATTCTGGACGAGTATCCCGGCATCAAGCATTTCTACCTCGAATCGAACCTCGCGACGGACAAGAAAGCCTCGCAGGTCAACGTGATGCGGACGCGGGGCAAGCGCGTCATCGCCGAGGCGGTTGTGAAGCGCGATGTGCTCATCCAGCATATGCGCGTCGATCCAGAGACGCTGGTGTACCACGGCGGCGTCGCCAACGTCGGGGCGATCCTCTCGGGCGCGAACAACA
>DATGCC010000525.1:0-5511 GCA_035312345.1 Rhodothermales bacterium | reverse complement strand
GCGCACGTTTGGTTGGTTTGAGCATTATCGTCGTTTGGCGAAGGATTACGAGTTCAATCCTCGCTCTAGCGAGGCGATGATCGAGTTGGCGATGACACGGCTCATGCTCAACAGACTCTGAGAAAAATCAAAACAGCCTCTAAAAATTGAATCTATCGAAGGCTTTTGGCGGCTTTGGGTGTAGGAGCAGATTTTTGTCAGAAGGCCATTGCTACCACATGGGTTTGTGTCATAGTCAGAGGTTGCACTGACGGGATGGGGTGTCTGGCCTTTCGACAAAAGATTGTTTAGCTAGACCATGCCACAAACTACCGCATACGATGCCGTCGTCGTCGGAGCCGGGCCGAATGGGCTGGCGGCGGCGATTACGCTGGCGGCAGCGGGGCAGGCCGTGTTGCTCGTGGAAGCCAACGACACGATTGGTGGTAGCGTACGGTCGGCGGCACTGACGCAGCCAGGTTTCGTGCATGATCTCGGCTCGGCCATTCATCCGCTCTGTCTCGGCTCCCCTTTCTTTCGGTCGATGCCGCTGGAACGTTACGGGCTTGAGTGGATCCAGCCCGACTTGCCCGTCGCGCATCCGCTGGATGATGGCACCGCGGCTTTCCAGCACCGCTCACTGGCAGAGACAGCCGCTACGCTTGGTCCCGATGGTCCGGCCTACCAGCGGCTGATGCAGCCGTTCGTGGATCACTGGGAAGTGCTGCTGGGAGAGACGTTGCAACCGCTGCTGCATATCCCCCGGCATCCGCTGCTATTGGCCCGGTTTGGGTTGCAGGCTATTCGTTCTGCGAAGGGGGTCGCGGAGGCTTGGTTCGAAACGGAGCGGGCCAGAGCGCTGTTCGCCGGGATCGCAGCGCATGCCACATTGCCGCTCGAACAGATGGGGTCATCAGCATTCGGGCTCGTGCTGGGTTTACTCGGGCATGCCGTCGGCTGGCCGATGCCGAAAGGGGGGGCGCAACGGATAACGGACGCCCTCGCAGCTCATTTCCGCGCCCTTGGCGGTACCATCGAAACAGGGCGGCGAATAACGAGCCTGGACGACCTGCCGCCCGCCCACGCCGTGCTGCTGGACGTGACGCCCCGGCAACTGCTGCACATCGCAGAAGACAAATTGCCGTTGCGCTACCGACGCCGTCTCGAAGACTTTCGCTATGGGTGGAGCGTGTTCAAAGTCGATTACGCCCTACATGCGTCTGTGCCGTGGCAGGCCGATGCTGCCCACCGTGCCGGAACCCTGCATCTGGGCGGCACCCTGGACGAGATCGCCGCCGCCGAACGCGAGGTCGCTGCCGGGCGACATCCTGAACGTCCCTATGTGCTCGTAGCCCAGCACAGCCTTTTCGACGACACCCGTGCGCCTGCCGACCAGCATACGCTCTGGGCTTATTGCCACACCCCGCAAGGGTCTACATTTGACATGACCGACCGCATTGAGCAGCAGATCGAACGGTTCGCCCCGGGCTTCCGCGATTGCATTTTGCAGCGGCATGTCACTACGCCTGCCGGTCTCGAACGCAGCAATGCCAACCTCGTAGAGGGCACGATCAACGGGGGTGCCATGGACTTGATGCAATTGCTGGCGCGGCCCGTATTCGGGCCTGTGCCCTACCGGACGCCGCTCGCCGGGGTCTATCTCTGCTCGTCCTCTACACCTCCCGGCGGCGGCGTCCATGGCATGTGCGGTTTGCTCGCCGCAAAAACCGCTCTCCGTGATCTATCTTCAAAGGTCGAATGACGAAGGACGATTTCCGAAGGGCGAAGGTATAAAACTAGAATTGGCCCTTGCTTTCATCCCCTCGACAATCTTCCCTCGCCCTTCTCCTCAGTCCGACGGATACCACAGATACTTGCCGTCGTGGTCGATGTAGCCGAAGCGCTCGTCGTCGCCCACCACGAGTAGCACACGCCCGACGCCTTGCCGAAAATCCTCGACTTCACTGAATTCGGGTTCCGTGATCCAATTGCCGTCTTTATCGATGTAGCCCCAGCGCCCATTAAGCATCGCAGCGGCGCGTCCGTCGTGAAACGACCGGGCCTCTTCAAACTGTGGCGCAATCACCATCTGCCCATCGCGATTGGCGAAGCCCCAGGTGTTGGTGTTTTCCCGAACGGGGGCCAGCCCTTCCTGAAGATGCCCCACCTCAATGTATCGCGGATTGATGACGAAGTTTTTGTCGCGGTCGATAAAGCCCCAGCGGTCGCTAACCTTGACAGCAGCGAGGCCATCGGAGAAGGCGCGAGCAGCGGTGAACTGCGGCGGAATCACAGGATTGGCGTCGCGGTCGATGTAGCCGTAGCTGCCATCGCGGGCCTTGATGAGCGCAAGGCCGCCCGAGAACCGGTCCTCGCCGTCTTCCACCTCGCGCAGTTCCGGCGTTTCTTCCTGCCGAATGATCTCGCCTGCGGTATTGATGTATTCCCAACGGTTGTCCTCGGTACGGATGAAAGCCCGACCCTCGGAAAAGGCATTTACGCTCGGGTAGCGAGGTGAGATGGTGACAGATCCAGAGCGGTTTACATACCCCCACCGTCCATCCATGCGCACAGCGGCGAGGCCATCGGAGAACGCCCGTGCGTTGTTGAAATTCGTCTCGCCCACATACTCGCCACTTTCGTTGATGTAGCCACGCTTGTCATCCACATTGGCACGGGCACGCCCGTCGAAGAAGCGGTCGGCGTACCAGAACTGCGGCTCGATGGTGATGCGTCCGCGCTCGTTGATATAGCCCCAGCGCCCGTCGATGCGTACGGGAAAAAGATGCGGCCCCTCGTCCTCAGCGCTGCCCCCACCATCGTCGCTCCCGATGAAGTCGCAGCCGGTCAGCGCGAGGAGGAGCAACAAGGGAAAGAGAAAAAGTGCGTGTTTCATGGGAGTTGGAAAAGGGGAATGGGTGGAGGAGAAAGTCCTGGCTGCCATTTATTAATTCCCGATAATCAATTATTTGGTAGGGTACCAGGCATAATCGCCGTTGCGATCGATGTAGCCGAGGCGCGGGTTGTCGCCGCCGTCGGGGTAGACGCGGGCGAGGCCGTCCTCGAAGTCCTCCACATTGTGGAACTCTCTCTCGAAAGCTACTGCGCCGTCTGATTGCCTGATGAACGTCCATCGGTTTTCGATGCGGACAGCAGCCAGTCCCTCCGAAAACGACCGGGCATCTCGAAACTCGCCCTCGAAGGCACGCTGGCCGTTCGTGTCGATAAAGAGCACCGTGTGTCCATCTTTGACCAGCGCAATGCCGTCGGAGAAGGCCCCAGCCTCCGTGTATTGCGGCGTAATGACGGGACGACCCTCGGTATCAAGGTAGCCCCAGCCCTCGCTCGTCGAAAACGGAGCAAGCCCTTCCGAAAACGAACCGGCCGCTTCGAGGCTGAACGTGGGCGTGATGGCAAATGCGCCGGATTTGTCGATGTAGGCCCAGCCGTCTGGGCCTTCCACCGCGGCGCGGCCTTCGGCAAACGGGCGGGCATCGCTGAACTGCGCGGCAATCACCATCTCGCCCTGCCGGTTGATGTAGCCCCACTGCCCATCCACCCGGACAGCGGCGAGTTCCTCGGAGAAGCCCTGCGCGAGTTCGTATTGTGCGTCAATAACGAGGTTGCCCTGCTTGTCAATGTAGCCGTAATTGTCTGAGAAGCCCTGCCCACGCACCACGGCGAGGCCGTCCAAGAAAGGCCCGGCAAAGCGATACTGCGGCGCGATGACGGTAGCTCCTTGCGCATTCACATAGCCCCAGTCGGCTCCAAATGCTACGGCTCCCACCCCTTCCGAAAAGCCATCCGCCGCGTCATAGTCAGGTGGAATGGTGATGCGACCTTCCTCGTTGACATAGCCCCACACCCCGTCAATCAGCACCGGAAAGAGTGTCTCGTTGGATGTCTCCGATACGCCATCGTCCTTGTCGAAGAAATCGCATGCCGCCAGATTGAACGCGAGGAAGAGAATGAGGAGGAACGGGAGAAAGGGAGAAAGGGAGAAAGGGGAGATGGAAAATGATGATTGGTATATGGCTGGATGATCGCGATCCCTCAAATGGGGCATTCGTAGGGATGGACCCACGTGTCCGTCCGCTGCGTGCCCGATCGCCGAATGTCTTCCAAAAAGATTGTTCATAGCCATTTCTGTCATTTCACCAGCACCATGCGCCGCGTCTGGGTGCCAGCAGACGTTTCCAGGCGGTAGAGGTAGGTGCCGCTCGGCAGGTCCGTACCGTCAAAAGCGACCGTGTGGGTGCCGGGAGGTTGTGTCTGGTTTGCCAGCGTGCGCACGAGCCGTCCCTGCACATCGTAGATGCCGAGCCGTACCGTGCCGCTCTGAGAAAGGGTATAGCGAATCTGCGTTGCCGGGTTGAAAGGGTTCGGGTAGTTCTGCTCCAGTCGGAATGCGGTCGGTACGTCATCCTCGTCACGGCTCACGTTGGTCGGGTCGCTGACAAAGCCAAGGTTGTTGAACGAGCGGCCCATGATGTCCACAACGCGGTCACTCGGCAGGCCAAACCAATCTTTGAGCAGCGTGTGGTACACATCGCGGTAGTCGGTTGTGTAGCGCGGGTCGCCGCCGTAGAGGTCGCCGGGCTGGAGCGTCGATTGGGTGCCGTAGAGGCCGCCAGCGAGGCCGGAGCCGAAGAGCATCAGCGGAGCGCCTGCGCCGTGGTCCGTGCCGCGGGAGCCATTTTCCACCAGCGTGCGTCCGAATTCGGAGAATGTCATCACGAGCACTTTCTGATCCAGCCCATCGGTGGCGAGATCCGCCATGAATGCAGCCACTGCGTCAGCGATGGAGCCGAGACGGTTGGCGTGGGAGCCTTGCGCACCACCCTGGTCGGAATGCGTGTCAAAGCCGCTTTGCGAGACGGCAAAGACCCGAGACCCAAGCTGCCCGCGAATCAACCGCGCCACAACGGCGAGGCTCGACGCGAGGTTGCCACCAGGATACGCGCCGAGGTTGGCGGCCTGCGAAGCCGCTTGCTGCACCGACTCGACGTAGCGATACGAAGCGTTCGTCACCGAACGTACAAACGACAGCGTCTCGCCATAGACGGTTGCCGGAACGTTGTGCGGGTCGTAGTAGCCGCCCTGGTCGATGAAGCGCTCGAACTGCTGCGAGTCGGTAAAGGTGACGCTGAGGTTGCCGTAGTCGCTCTGAAACAGCGTGGCCGGTGCGCTGCCGACGCGCACGGCCAGCGGATATTCGAGCGGGGTGCTGTCGTCATAGAATTCGTCAGCGAGGTAGCGGCCCGCCCAGCCGGTGCCTTCGCCGGTGCCCTGGTCGCGGCCTGTCACCCAGTTGACCGTTCCCTCGAAGTGCGACCGCGTAGAGCGTTCGTAGCCGACGTTGTGGACCACGGCCATCTGGTCGTTATCCCAGAGCGGACGCAGGCTCTGCATCGCCGGGTGGAGGCCGGTGTCATCGTCCAGCAAAATGGCTTCGTTGCGCTGGATTGCAATCGTGGGACGCGACTGATAATAAATGTCGTTGCGGACGGGAATGATGGTGTTGAGGCCATC
>DATGCC010000524.1:0-3701 GCA_035312345.1 Rhodothermales bacterium | reverse complement strand
CACTCGATCCAGCGCGCCGTCGAAGAAGCGGAATTGATGGCCGGCTGCGACATTCATTCCGTGTACACCGGCATTGCCGGCAGCCATGTGCGCAGCCTGAACTCGCACGGCATCGTGGCAATTCGCGACAAGGAAGTCAGTGCCGGCGACGTGGACCGGGTGATCGATGCCGCGCGGGCGGTTGCCATACCGGCGGACCAGAAAATTCTGCATATCCTTCCGCAGGAATTCATCATCGACAACCAGGAAGGCATACACGAGCCGATTGGCATGTCCGGCGTGCGGCTCGAGGCACGCGTACACATGGTTACCGGCGCCGAGAGTGCCGCGCAGAACATCGTCAAATGCGTCGAGCGCTGTGGGCTCACCGTGGAGGATGTGGTCCTCGAGCAACTGGCCTCGAGCTTCGCGGTGCTCACCGAAGACGAAAAGGAGCTCGGCGTTTGTCTCGTGGACATCGGCGGCGGTACGACCGACATCGCCGTCTTCGAGGACGGCACCATCCGGCATACGGCCGTGATTGCCGTAGCCGGCAACAAAGTCACCGACGACATCCGCAAGGGCCTCGGTGTCATGCGCGATCAGGCCGAAGCGCTCAAGTGTCGTTTCGGCAACGCCGTCGTTGATCTCATTGACGAAGACGACGAGATTCGCATCCCCGGCATCGGCGGGCGGCCCGCAAAGGGCATCAGCCGCAGCACGCTGGCGCAGATCATCCAGCCTCGCATCGAAGAGATTCTTGAGATCGCCGCTATCGAGATCAAACGCAGTGGCTACGCCCGGCACCTCGCGGCTGGCGCGGTGCTAACGGGCGGCGGCTCGCTGATTCCCGGTACCGCCGTTCTGGGTGCCGAAATACTCGGCATGGAAACGCGCGTTGGCCTCCCCACCGGGCTGGGTGGCGGGCTGGTCGAGGAAGTCAGCGACCCCAAGTTTTCAACCGCTGTAGGGCTGGTGCTCTACGGTCTACAACCCGAAGTCATCGGCGGCAACCCGTTTATCAGTGACATGGGCGACCGTGCTGCTGTGCCACGCCCGATGGTACCCGCTGGCCCCTCGTTGGTCACCAAGATCGCCGACCGTATGAAGGGCTGGTTTGACGAATTATGAGTTCCGCGTTCCGTGTTTCAGGTTAGAAAAGAGAAAATCAAAACCCGGAACGCGAAACCCAGAACCCGCACCCATACACAACCACACCTAGTAGCTCCGGATCGCTCACCCCGGAGGCACCGCACAACAGAACCGCAACAGGAGGGACCCATGGATCACGAAAAGATTAGTACCCGCTTTGCTTTTGACGACGCAGCCAGTGACGAGGCGCAGATCGCTGTAGTCGGCGTTGGCGGCGGCGGGGGCAACGCTGTCAACAACATGATTAGCCAGGGTATTCAAGATGTCGAGTTTATCGCCATCAACACGGATGCGCAGGCGCTCAATGTTAATCTGGCCCCGCTGAAGATTCAGGCAGGGCGCAACCTGACCAAAGGGTTAGGGGCAGGAGCCCGGCCCGGCATCGGTGCGGAAGCCGTTGATGAAAATCGCAACGACCTCGAAGATGCCCTGCGCGGCTTCGACATGGTCTTTATCACCGCTGGGATGGGGGGCGGCACCGGCACGGGCGGCGCGCCTGTCGTGGCCTCCATTGCTCGCAACCTCGGTATCCTCACCGTTGCCATTGTTACCAAACCCTTCGAGTGCGAAGGGCGTCGGCGCATGAAGGCCGCGCAGGAAGGCATCGAGATGCTGCGCGACCATGTGGACACACTCATCGTCATCCCGAACGAACGTCTGCTAGACATTGCTGAGGAGGGGACAAGCCTGATCGAGGCGTTCCAGAAAGCCGACGAAGTGCTCTACAACGCCACGCGCGGCATCAGCGATCTCATCACCGTGCACGGCCTCATCAACCTCGACTTTGCCGATGTGCGCACGACCATCAGCAACGGCGGCACCGCGTTGATGGGAGCCGCGTCGGCCTCGGGCGAGAACCGCGCCGAGAACGCCGCCATCGAAGCCATCTCCAGCCCGCTGCTTGATGGGCTGTCGATCAATGGCGCGCGCAACGTGCTGGTCAATATCACCGCTGGGCGCTCACTCGGCATCCGTGAATCGACAGCGGCGACGAGTATCATTCAGCGCGAAGCCGGCGACGACGTGGAGGTTATCTTCGGTACTGTCATTGACGAGACGATGGGCGATGACCTGCGTGTTACCGTCATTGCTACCGGCTTTGACAAGCAGCGAGAGCCGCAGAAAACGCGCCGCACCGTGTCGCTGGAGCGTGATGGCGGCGTCTCGCACTACAAAGGCGAAGACAGCCTGCGCTACCTCGACATTCCCGCCTACGAACGCCGCAGTGCGCCCATCTCGCGCCAGGAGATGGATGAAGACGAGGAGGACCGCAGTAGCCTCGGTACCATCAAGCGGCTTCAGAAAGAAGAACTAGAAGGCCGTAATCAGCGCTCACGGAAGGAAAGCGCCGACACCCCGGCCTTCCTACGCAAAATGATGGACTAGGTCGATTTTAGATTCTGGATGGCGGTTTTGGGATAGGGTGCTATGACATAGGGCTGGCACCAACTCCTGATACCTTTGTATATGGAGTCAGAAATCGAAAATCCAAAATAAAAGAGGTCCCACCACAAGGCCCCTGAGCAAGGCCGATGGTCCTGTATCCCGTACGATGCAGGATTGTGGTTCGGCTGCGCGATATTGCTGACCCGCGTAGCCATGTGCACCAAAGCCGCGTCCCCTCAACCAGGGCGCGGCTTTTGGTTTATGGATATATATAACAAAGCCCCGTGGCTACCGGCAGGCGGCCACGGGGCTTGCTTCCGAAGCTGCGACAACGTCAGTCGTTAATACGGAACAGGATGCCGCTCTGCACGCCGAAGCCGGCACTGGGCTCAGGATTGTCCTGGTCCTCGTAGTAGAGTTGGTGGCTACCCAGTGTGTAGCGCCCCTGCACAAAGGCGCGCACATTTCGTTGCCCGAGGGTCGTCCCCAAGACGATGTTGAGGCCAAAGTCTGTACCCTCCATCAGGCCCGATTCAACACCGGGGGAGGCATCGGTACGGGGATCATTGCCTGACACGCGCGTCAGGGCTCCACCAATGCCGATGTAGGGCATCAGGACGTTCGCTCCTGGCTCGCCGAGGGCTAACAGCAGGTTGGCATCTCCTTGTAGAGCCGTAATGCCTTCGGCGGCGGTGAGGTAATAGTCAAGGTCGGGGTTGATGATGAGCGACAAGCTGTTAAAGTTCAGATAGAAATGGGCCAAAGCACCCATCGACATAGATCCGCGGTCACCTACCTGATTCGGTACATTAAGACCGTAGCCCACCGTTGGAGCTACGTCTATCCGAAGCTGGGCTTGGGCAGCGCGCGGGCTGGTCAAGAGCAGCATCAGCAGGGTGAAGGTGCAGAAAGCTATGAACTGCTTCATGAGCTTATTGGCTGTATAATGAAAAGGGATAACAGGCGAATGTGAAACGCCCCTGATCACGCAAAATACTACCGTATGCTGCGAAAAAAAAGGACGAAAAGCAAGGGGTGCTGCTTTTGCAATACCTAATGTAACAACCCAGTGCCACAGAAGGAATCCGTCATCCCGTTTTTTATTGGCAGAATAAGTTAGCCCCCGATGCTGAAGAGCAGCCCGCCCGCAAGGGTCGTCAGGTCGCTTTCTCCATCCAGCGTCA
>DATGCC010000523.1:0-3427 GCA_035312345.1 Rhodothermales bacterium | reverse complement strand
TATCTTCACCCGGCTGGGATTATGGGACGAGTCGATTGCCTGGAACAAGCGCTCTGCTACTGCCGCCCTGAACCACCCCATGGGCAAAGCCATCTCGCTGCACTACCTGCACGCGCTCGATTACCTGGCCTACGCCTACCTGCAACGGGGCGAGGATCAGAAAGCCCGAGAAGTGCTGGAAACGCTGGCCGCCCTCGAAGGTCCTTTCCATGTGGAAGTAGCGACGCCGTACACCCTGGCGGCGGTCCCCGCTCGCCTGGCCCTGGAACGGCAGCAGTGGGCCAAAGCTGCCGCGCTCGAGCCGAAGACGCCGCACGATTATCCGTGGGCGCAGTTCCCCGCCATCGAAGCCATCACCCATTTTGCACGCGCCCTCGGGGCAGCACGAAGCGGTAGCCTGCACGTGGCCCGCGAAGCCCTTGATAAACTGGCAACCCTACAAGAGCAGGCGGCTGCCACCTCTGCCTACTGGGCCAAACAGGTCGAGATCCAACACCAGACAGCAGCGGCATGGCTTGCCTACGAAGAAGGGAAACGGGATGAAGCCCTGGCCATGATGCAGCAAGCTGCCACACTGGAGGCTTCGACAGAAAAGCACCCGGTCACCCCCGGCGAAGTCTTGCCCGCTCGTGAACTCCTCGGCGACATGTTTCTGGAAATGGGTCGCTATGAGGACGCACAGGCTGCCTATGAAGCATCCCTGCAACGCAGCCCGAATCGCTTCAACAGCCTCTATGGAGCCGGGCGAGCCGCCGAAATGAGCGGAGACAGGACAACTGCCGTTCACTATTATGCCCACCTCGTTGACATGACCTCAAATGTGGACACGGAACTGGCACGCCTCGAACACGCTCGGGCCTTCCTGAAGGCCAACTGATTCTCTGTGAAGCACACCTCTTCTATCTGCTGTAAATGCTTCGGATGAGAGCACCGTAACACTAAAGTCACGACAACAAGCTATTACATGTGCTTAAGGCATCTACACGGAGGACGATACCTCTGGTACCGCCGTTTCTAGCAATCGCGTTGTTTGAGACTCACTCTACGTTTGCTGTTGTTGTTTATGCCTGCCAGTATGGAAATGATGTCGGGGAGCTATGACCCCATCCTCGTCCTGCTCTCCTATCTCATTGGGTCACTCGCCTCCTTTACAGCGCTCCTGTTGGGCCGCCGCGTGGCGCAAAGCACCGGGCAACCGGCCTGGCGCTGGTTGTTCGGCGGTGCGTTTTCAATGGGCATTGGGATCTGGTCGATGCACTTTGTCGGGATGCTGGCCTACAGCATGCCCATGCCATACACCTATGACGCAGTCATCACCGTTCTGTCGCTGCTCGTAGCGATAGCCGCATCGGGCTTTGCATTATTCATTGGATCGCGCAATAAGGTAGGCCCCCAGCGACTCGCCGTGAGCGGCCTGGTTATGGGAGGCGGGATCGCCGGGATGCACTACACCGGTATGGCAGCCATGCGTATGCCTGCCACCATTCATTACGACCCCCTGCTCTTTACGGCTTCTATTGCCCTGGCTATTGGTGCTTCTATCGCGGCACTCTGGATCACGTTCACGCTCGCGTCCCGCAAAAAGCATCATTTCGACTATATGATCGGAGCTGCCCTGGTGATGGGCCTGGCTATCTGTGGTATGCACTACACCGGCATGGCAGCAGCCAACTATCTGCCCACGCCCGGATTTGACCCCGCCAACCTAACAGCCTCCCCCAACCACCTGGGGCTGGCCATCAGCGTGGCGGCGACGACGATCATCATCTTGATCATCACGCTGATAACCCTCTTCTTCGACTACAAGCTGATCGTTCAAAAGCAAGTTGGAGAAGAACTGGCGCACCAGGTAGAGGAGCGCACACAAGAACTGACGTCCACGGTGCACAAACTCGAAGTTGCCCGGGATGCTGCCGAAGCCGCGACGCGGGCCAAGAGTGCGTTCCTGGCGAATATGAGCCATGAGATCCGTACCCCGCTCAACGGAATCATCGGCATGAGCGACTTTTTGCTGGACACGCCTCTCAACGACGAACAGCAAGAATTCGCAGCTATCATTCACACGTCGGGCGCGGCTCTCCTGCAAATCATCAACGATGTGCTGGACTTCTCCAAGATCGAAGCCGGTCAGCTCGTCCCTGAGAGCGAGCCCTTCGAGATACACCCCTGCATTGAGGACGTCTTTGATGTGGTGGCCCTTACCGCTGCCGAAAAAGGACTCGAACTTGCCTATTTCATCGAGGAAAATGTCCCGCACACGGTAGTGAGCGACGTCACCCGGCTACGTCAGGTGCTGCTCAATCTGATCTCGAACGCCGTGAAGTTTACGGAAACAGGCGAAGTGGTCGTCGTGCTCGACGCGAAGCATACCGATGGGAAAGTCCCCCTGCTGCATTTCAGCGTGCGGGACACCGGGATCGGTATCCCCGAAGATCGGCTGAATGTGCTCTTTCAATCTTTCAGTCAGGTTGATGCCTCCACCACGCGCCAGTATGGCGGTACGGGGCTAGGATTGGCGATTTCCAAACGGCTCGTCGAAGCGATGGGCGGCACCATCTGGGTGGAAAGCACGCAGGGCAAGGGCTCTATCTTTCACTTTACCATCGAAGCCCCCCCCGCGCCCCACCAAGGACGCCGCTCCCCCTTCCGTAATCATACCAAGCTAGCCGGACGCCGTTTGCTGGTGGTCGATGACAACGCGACGAACCTCCACATTCTGACGCTGCAAGCCGAGCGCTGGGGCATGAAGGTAACGACAGCGCTGTCTGGCGAAGCGGCCCTGCGCCTCATCAATGACGACGTCCCTTTCGACCTGGCGCTGCTGGACATGCAGATGCCACAGATGGATGGACTAACCCTGGCTCGACAAATCGCCCAGCACGACGACTCGCTACCCCAGGTCATCCTGAGCTCCGTAGGTCAGAAGATTCAGGCCCCCTCGGGCCTGCTTGCAGCCCACCTGACTAAGCCGGTTAAGCAGGTGCAACTCTGCGATGTACTCACCCGCGTCATGCAGGAACAGGCGGTCAAGGAAAAACCCCGTCGGCTTGCGCAAGCCCAATCGCGCCCGGCCGCGTCGTCGGCACAGGCGGGTCTCCGCATCTTGCTGGCAGAGGACAACCCCGTCAACCAGCGGGTGGCTCTCATGCTGCTGGAACGCCAGGGCTACTTTGCAAAAGCCGTCAGTGATGGCCCTGAAGTGCTCGTAGCGCTTCGAGAAGACACGTATGATGTGTTGCTGCTGGACATCCACATGCCCCAGATGAGCGGCATTGAGGTAGCGCAGCAGATCAACGCCGAATGGCCGCCTGACCAGCGTCCGCACATCATTGCTCTGACGGCAGATGTGACACAGGAAACCCGCACGGCTTGCTTGAAGCTGGGGATGGCAGATTTCGTCAGCAAGCCCATCAATAAAAAAGAGCTT
>DATGCC010000522.1:0-7801 GCA_035312345.1 Rhodothermales bacterium | reverse complement strand
ACGGCTGCGCCGAGACCGATGCCCCCGGCGATGTGCGGTGTGCCTGCCTCAAATTTATGCGGCAAACTGTTGAACGTCGTCTTCTCGAACGTCACCGTCTCGATCATGTCGCCGCCGCCCTGGTAGGGAGGCATCGCGTCGAGGAACGCTTCTTTGCCATAGAGGATGCCTATGCCCGTCGGGCCGAACATCTTGTGGCTGGAAAAGCAGTAGAAATCCACATCCAGCGCCTGCACATCCACCTGCATATGCGGCACGGCCTGCGCACCGTCGAGCAAAACAGGAATGCCGCGCTCATGCGCCGTCTCGATCATTTCGGCAACAGGATTGATCGTGCCGAGGCTGTTGGAGACATGCGCGAGGGCCACTAATTTCGCTCGCTCCGTCAGTAAATCCCCGTATGCATCCAGCAGGATTTCCCCTTGCTCGTTGATCGGAATGACGCGGAGGGTGGCGTTTTTCTCTTCGCACAGCAGTTGCCACGGGACGATGTTGGAGTGGTGCTCCATCGCCGAGATGACGATTTCATCGCCCGCCTGCACGTTTTTTCGCCCGAATGTCGCTGCGACAAGGTTGATGCTTTCGGTCGTTCCTCGCGTAAAAATGACTTCGTGCGTCGCGCCCGCGTTGATGAAGTGAGCGACTTTCCTGCGCGCCTCCTCATACATCTCCGTCGCTTCCTGGCTCAGGTGATGCACGCCCCGGTGGATGTTGCTGTTCTCGCGGATGTAATACTCGTCGATCCGGTCGATCACCGCCTGCGGCTTCTGCGAGGTCGCCGCGTTGTCCAGATACACCAGCGGCTGCTCGTCATAGATCGTCCGGTGCAGGACCGGGAAGTCCTGGCGCACTTTGTCTGCCTCAAAGACAGGGGCTATGTCGAAGACGGGAGGCGACTGTGTTTCGAGCGTTTGCATGACTTTTTGAGGATGGGAGGTTGAGAGGGTGGGGGATGGGAGGGGAAGAACAATCACCCCTATGCCCATCCTCCCACACCCCACACTCAGAATCGCGCAGCGATCTCTGCGTCCAGCATGTCGCGGAGGGGTTCGATGCGGATCGTGTCCAGCACATCGCGGGCGAACGCAATGAGCAGGAGGGCGCGGGCCTGCTTTTCGGTGAGGCCACGCGAGCGCAGGTAGAAGACGGCATCATTGTCCAACTGGCCGGTCGTTGCGCCGTGGCTGCACTGCACATCGTCGGCGTAAATTTCCAACTCCGGCTTCGAGTACATGTGTGCTGTGTCGCTCAGCAGAATGCTCTTGTTCGACTGGTAGGCGTTGATCTGCTGCGCATCCTGCCGCACAAGCACGCGTCCGTTGAACACGCCGGTGGACTTGTCGTCCAGCACGCCTTTGTAAAGCTCGCTACTGAAGCAGTTGGGCTTGGCATGATCGACTACGGTATGGTTGTCCACGTGCATAGTGCCGGTGCCGAGGAACAGGCCGTACAGGTGCGACTCGCAGTGTACGCCATCGGGCAGGATGTTGGCGTCGTTGCGCACCATGTCGCCGCTGAGAGTGAAGACGCTGCTGCGGAAGACGCTGTGGTCTTCCTGGTACGCGAACGTGTTGGTTACGAGGCTGCCCGCGTGCTCATCCTGAATCTCATAGAGATCGACATGCGCATGCTGGCCGACGAACACTTCGGTGACGACGTTTTCGAACGTAGCCGTCTCCGTGAGCGTCTCGCTCGTCTCAATCAGCTTCACCTGTGCGTTCTCTTCAACCACAATCAGGTGGCGCGGCTGGAGCATCGCATCTTCGTCGGTCGAAACCACGCTCAGCACATGGATCGGCTTTTCGACGACCGTGCTTTTGGGCACATAGATGAAAACGCCATCCTGCGTAAAGGCGGTGTTGAGCGCAGTGAAGACGCCGTTTTCGTAGTCGGCGTACTGTGCGAAGTGGGCGTTGACGAGATCCGCATGGGCTTCGGTGGCCTTTGCAAACCCCGTCACAATCATGCCCTTGGGCAGGTCGCCGATCTGCGAGTGTGTTTCGCTAAACCGTCCGTTGACGAGCACGATGAGGTGCGCGTCGAGGCCGGGCACGCGGTAGGGGGCGAGGTCGTCGTCGGACACATTGGTCTCTGCCGCCCCAAGGTGCAATTTGTATTCGTGCCGAAGCACCTTGCTGATGTCGGTGTATTTCCACGCCTCGGCCTTACGGGTCGGGAAGCCAAGGTCGGCAAACCGGGCAATTGCTTCTTGCCGGACGCCGTGCACACGGGCGTTGGAGCCGTTGAGCGTCTGCCCCTCGTGCATCTTGAACGCCGTCACAAAGCGGTCTTCCAGCGTCGTTGCTTTATCTAAAATCGTTGGCATAGTTGATTCGTCGGGTGTCATGAATGCGTCTGGAAGCAGGGCGCGTTAGGCAGGCACAGCGCCGGTTTCCTCGCGGATCCAGTCGTAGCCTTTCTCCTCCAGTTCCAGGGCCAGTTCCTTGCCGCCCGATTTGACGATGCGGCCATCGACCATGACGTGCACAAAGTCGGGCACGATGTAGTCGAGCAGGCGCTGGTAGTGGGTGATCACGACGAAGGCGCGGTCTTCGGAGCGCAGCTTGTTGACGCCGTCCGCCACCACGCGTAGCGCGTCGATGTCGAGGCCGGAGTCGGTTTCGTCGAGGATGGCGAGGGTCGGTTCGAGCAGGGCCAGTTGAAAGATCTCATTGCGCTTTTTCTCGCCGCCCGAGAAGCCTTCGTTGACCGAGCGCTTCTTGAGGTTCGGGTCGAGGTTGACCATTTCGGCCTTCTCTTTCATCAGCTTGAGCATCGCGCCGGCCTTCAGCGGCTCCTCTCCGTTGTGCTCACGGATGGAGTTGACGGCCTGCTTGACGAAGTTCATCATGCTGACACCGGGCAGTTCGACGGGATACTGAAAGGCGAGGAAGACGCCTTCGCGGGCGCGTTCGTCTACTTCCATCTCCAGCAGGTCGTCGCCGCGATACGTCACGCTACCTGCATCGACTTTGTAGTCTTCACGGCCCGCCAGCACCGAGGCCAGCGTGCTCTTGCCCGAGCCGTTCGGCCCCATGATCGCGTGAACTTCGCCCGCGTTGACCGTGAGGTCGACGCCCTTGAGGATCTGCATGTCCTCGACGGAGGCTTTGAGGTTTTTTATCTCTAGTAGAGCCATTCGTTTATGTTGTGCTTGTTGGGTGCGTTTTTACAAGGTGTGGGAGGGTGGGGTATGGGCGTGTGGGTGGGTTTTATTGGAGAGCTTTTCCCTCCCAAACACCCATCCTCCCATACTCTAAGTCGGCGTTAGCCGACGCTGCCTTCTAGCTCAATTGCCAGCAGTTTCTGTGCTTCGACGGCAAACTCCATGGGGAGCTTGGCGAGAATTTCTTTGCAGAAGCCATTGATGATGAGCTTGATGGCGTCTTCCTCGCTGATACCGCGCTGGTTGCAGTAGAAGATCTGGTCTTCGCCGACCTTCGAGGTGGTTGCTTCGTGCTCCACCTGCGCCGTCGGGTTGTTGATTTCGATATACGGGAAGGTGTGCGCGCCGCAGCGGTCACCGAGCAGCATCGAGTCGCACTGCGAGAAGTTTCGGGCGTTTTCGGCTTTGCGGTTGATCTTGACCAGCCCGCGATAGCTGTTGTTGGAGTTGCCGCCCGAGATGCCCTTCGAGATAATCGTGCTCGTCGTGTTCTTGCCGAGGTGGATCATCTTGGTGCCCGTGTCGGCTTGCTGCTTGCCTTTCGTGAAGGCTACCGAATAAAACTCACCGACCGAGTAGTCGCCTTTGAGGATCACGCTCGGGTATTTCCAGGTGATGGACGAGCCAGTTTCCAACTGCGTCCACGAAATCTTGGCATGGTCACCTTCGCAGATGCCGCGCTTGGTGACGAAGTTGTAGACGCCGCCCTTGCCTTCTTTATTGCCCGGATACCAGTTCTGAATGGTTGAATATTTGACCTCGGCGTCCTTGTGTGCAATAATCTCCACGACGGCGGCGTGCAACTGGTTTTCGTCGCGCTGCGGAGCCGTACAGCCTTCGAGGTAGCTCACATAGCTCCCCTCTTCGGCAATGATGAGTGTACGCTCAAACTGACCCGTGCCCGCTGCATTGATGCGGAAGTACGTAGACAACTCCATCGGGCAGCGCACGCCCGGCGGGATGTAGCAGAACGAGCCATCCGAGAAGACGGCTGAGTTGAGCGAGGCGTAGAAGTTATCGGTGTATGGCACAACCGAGCCCATGTACTTCTTCACCAGTTCGGGATGGTTCTGGACGGCCTCGCCGAAGGAGCAGAAGATGATGCCCAGCTTGTTGAGTTCTTCTTTGAAGGTTGTTGCCACCGAGACGCTGTCCATGACCACATCTACGGCCACGCCTGCCAGCTTTTTCTGCTCTGTCAGCGAAATGCCGAGGCGTTCGAAGGTGTTCAGCAGTTCAGGATCGACTTCGTCCAGGCTGTCGTACTTCGGCTTATTGTTGGGAGCCGAGTAGTAGCTCACATCCTGAAAGTCGATGTTCGGGTAATCGAGGTGCGCCCAGCGGGGATATTTGTCCTCGTCTGCGGCCAGCGTTTGCCAGTGGCGAAAAGCCTTGAGCCGCCATTCGAGCATCCATTCTGGCTCTTCTTTCTTCGCCGAGATAAAGCGAACGGTGTCTTCGTTCAGGCCCTTCGGTGCCGTGTCGGCCTCGATGTTGGTGACCCAGCCATACTCATAGTCGCTGTCGGCGACATCGTGCAGGTATTGGGTGTCGGTGTTCATATAATCAGCAGGGTGGAAGGTGGGTGTCGGATCTGGAGAAGATACGCAATGTAAACGAAAGTTTACACGCTTTGTTTGTGTAAACGAAAGGTTACAACGGCAGGATAGCGTGTTCGTTTCCGTGTAGCAAACCAAGAAGAAAAGGTGTGTTCGAGTTCATCCAAAGTTAACCCTGAAACCCGCCGGACGTTGGGAGATAGAAATTGGTAAATGGGAAATGGTTTGGGTCTGCTTACCAATAACCATTTCCCAATTCCTAATTGCCAATTGCCATTTCCCAACCATGGATATCCGCATCACCGACCGCGCCCTGGACAAGATCAAGACAAGCGCCAAGCAGGAAGGCGTCGATTTCGACACGGACCTGCTGCGCGTGGCCGTTGTGCCGGGTGGTTGCTCGGGCCTGACGTACGAACTCGGCTGGGACACCACGGTGCAGGAGGGCGACCGCATCACCGACCTCGGCGACATGCGCGTGGTGATGGACAAGAAAAGCTACCTCTACGTCGATGGCTCTGAACTCGACTTCTCGGATGGGCTGGAGGGCAAAGGCTTTCATTTTCTCAACCCGCAGGCCGCGCGTACCTGTGCGTGCGGCGAGTCCTTCGGGTTGTAGCAGGCGCTTGAAGCAGGTAAAGAATCAGAAACAGTTATTGCTTGCAAGCCGGTTATTTTGTTTTATAGTATTGGTTAACCGTTTGGAATCGGCGTTGGGACGTTTATTTGTCAGCCAATCTGTGCGCCTTTCGGCTCCTTGTAGGTAGGTTATGGGGTGTCTCTGGGATTCCTGGGAGGAGTTGTCCAAAGGGTGTACCTTGTCTTTCCCCCACTCACTACGGAGAACAGGTCGATGAAACGATTGGCTACAAGCACCATCCTCATACTTCTGGGCGTATGCTTTCTGGGTACCGCAGAAGTGCTGGCACAAAATGTGGAAACGGTGGTAATCACATCACCCAACAAGCCCGTCCCTTCGTTGCAGTCCGCCATAAGTGCGTCGCGCCTGCGCACGCCCAGCCTCCCCTCTGATTTTCTCTACGAGGTGCCCAACCGCTCCTTCGTTGGCAAAGAGGATACCCGCACCATTGCAGAAAAATACACCGGGCCGGATCTTGCCCTGCAAACATCCTATCAGCCGAGTGCCCTTACGACCGTACATCAGACTTTGGATGGGGCCTCGAACGACGACAACGCCGCCGTAATTGGCTTTCGCATCTCGCCCCCCGATACCGATGGCGATGTAGGGCCGAATCACTATGTGCAGATGATTAACCTTGTCACGACGGTTTATGACAAGAGTGGAAACGCGCTGGGTGGTGGTTCTTTTGCCGGCAACCTTTTCTGGAGTGGGTTTAGCGATCAGTGCGGCACGACCAACCGGGGCGATCCCATCGTGATCTATGATGAGACTGAGGATCGGTGGCTGGTCAGCCAGTTTGCGTTCGATACTAATGTATTCGGAAACCCGACCCCTCCGTTTTTACAGTGTATCGCTGTTTCACAGACCGGCGATCCGCTGGGGGGCTACAATGCCTACAGCTTTGATTTCTCCGCCTTTGGGTTCAACGACTATCCCAAACATGGGATCACGACCGAGTCCATCACGATGATGGCGAACCTGTTCATCCCGCCCAGTTTTCCCTACGGCGGTACGTTGCTGGCGGCGTTCGATAAGCAGGCCATGTACGATGGCACCCCGGCCAGCGTCGTCGCTTCCAACATTGGAAGCAACGAATTCGGCTTCGTGGCAGGCGACCTGGACGACCCCGCAGGCACTGCTGGGTTTGTACCAGCGCTTTTTGCCACGGCGATGTCGCGCAATAATTTGTTCGACATCTGGCAGATCGATGTTAACTGGGCAAGCCCCGGCAGTGCCACGACCACCCGCATCGCAGGCATTCCGATAGATGCATTCGACTCGACCCTGTGCGGTGCCGACCGAGGGCGTTGTATTCCGCAGCCGTCACCGGGCAACCCGCTGGAATCGCTGGCCGGGCGGTTGATGCACCGCTTGCAGATCCGCGACTTTGGCACACACCGCACCATGCTGGCCTCGCATACGGTGGACATCAACAACACCGGGCGGGCCGGGATTCGCTGGTATGAGATGCGTGAAAGCGGAGGCGTCTGGTCGCTGCACCAGTCGGGCACCTACGCTCCGAATGATGGCGAATACCGCTGGATGCCGAGTATTGCCATGAATGCCAGTGGCGACATCGGGCTGGGTTTCATGCTGTCGAGCACCAGCACTTTCGTCTCTATTGGCACTGTGACACAGACGGCAGCGGCCAGTGGCACCGGGGCTTTCGATGGGTCGGAAGAAATATGTCTGGCGGGGTCTGGGGCGATGAGCGGGAGTTCTACAGGCAACAACCGCTCGGGCGATTACAGTGCGACCAATGTAGACCCGAACACCGGCACCTTCTGGCATACCAACGAATACATCAAAGCGCCGGGCGGTAACTTTGTCTGGCACACGGGTGTCTGCGAGTTTGAGGTGGATGGCGTCGCCAACAACCCGCCGGTCGTGGCAATCACGGCACCGGAAGATGGCTCTTCCTTCAACTTGGGTGTTTCCGTGACCTTTAAGGGTACCGCCAACGATACCGAAGACGGTAACCTCAGTGCGTCGATCAACTGGTCCTCGGATCTCGACGGATCATTCGGTAGCGGCAGCAGCATTATGACGAGCAGCCTGAGGGCTGGCACACACACGGTTACCGCGTCGGCGACGGATTCGGGTAGCCTGACGGGCACGGACCAGATCGACGTTACCATTATTGGTCCCGCGGGCACCGACATCCATGTTGAGAACATCGTGACGGGGACGCAGGCGAGCAGTGGACCCTGGCAGTATGGCACGGCTACCGTGACCATCTTGGACGATCTGGACAATCCGGTCTCCGGGGCTACGGTACAGGGCACGTTCAGCGGCACGATTAACGAGACGGCTTGGGGCACGACGGGCAGCAACGGCACGGTCACGTTGGTCACGAATGGCCGGACCAAGTCTAACAACCCGACCATCAACTTCTGTGTAGACGATGTCATCGCGTCGCTGCCGTATGACGAG
>DATGCC010000521.1:0-3651 GCA_035312345.1 Rhodothermales bacterium | reverse complement strand
GTGTAGGCACGTTCCAGGAGAGGGCGGGCCTCTACAAAGTGTCCGGTCCGCGTGTAGATCGTACCGAGTTCGCGGAGGGCGTTAGCATCGTCCGGGTGTTGTACGAGATGCCGTTCAAGATGGTCAATAGTTACGCGGTATGCCGAGATATCTTCCCGAGCATCAAGCGAGACGCAGGCCGAGAGAATCAGCAACAGGAAGAAGCTAGCGCACCGAGTTAGTGAGCAAAGCATAGGGATAGCGGCAGGTGCAAGAGAAGGACGAGCACGCTGATCGGTCGCCAGGAGCAACTACACCTCGAGGCTCCGATGACTGCTTACAATATCACAAGGTTAATAGCCAACCGGTGTAGGGAAAAGCCGTAACGTTCTGTAGGGAATTCCTCCAGCCTGTACAGTTCTCACTAGTGCCGTGTCAAGACGTGACTTTCTTGCCTTCCGCCCCCTGTACTACCTGTCGATGTGGCAGCCAACCTCGGTAGATAACCGTTTTCCGCAGGCCCGTTGGGCTTTTCCTTTACCCTAAGACACCCTGAAACCATGAGTCTACGCGCACTCGACATCAACGAACCACTGGAACGCTACCTGGACCTGAAAGCACAGATCGAACACCTCACGGAAGAACTGGACGCACTCAAGCCGATGATCACGGCGGCGCTCATGGATGAGCCGGAGCAGCGCACACTCTTTAGAGGCCATGAGATCACGCTGGGCACGCGCAAGAGCTACGCCTACTCGGAGGAAGTGCAAGCCTTAGAAAAGGCGCTACGCGATGCTAAGACCATTGAGCGGCTACGTGGGGAGGCTGCGGTGATACGCTATACCAGCTTCCCGGTCGTGACGCAAACTGCATCTACAATCTGATTCTCTCCCACCGCTGAGATCGTACGGTTGGCCCGTAGTGCCTAAAATGTAAACCATGATATACATTTTAGGCACTACGGTACGGCTTAATAGAATCGAGTAACGCCTGCCACTCCCTACGCTCTTCGAGGATTCCTTCCTCCGTTGGTTTCGGTACAACCTCTAGAAGCTTGGCTTCTATGCTATCGCGTGTAGCCCCATCTAATTCCATCCCTTCCAATTTGGAGGTAACCCGATCCCAGAACATTCCCCGTCGAGGGTGAGAGTCAAGACCGCTTTCCCGTATACTGGCTAAGTGTTTGACAAACCTCTGGCGAGGCTTCCCCTCAACGCGATAGGATTCTACCAGAACAGCAGCTCCCTGAGATGTGCATGGATGGGAGCCGTAGGAAAAACGCTGTTCCATTTCCCACCGGGACACTGAACGCACCAGAGTCCGGCCCGCAGCGCAGACCAGACCCCGGTGTTGGTGAGTGGCAGAGGAGGTGCCACACCCTTATTGCGCGGCTTCGTACTCGATGAGCGCTGCTTTGGTGGCCGTGCGGACACGGGCCGAGGGCTGGCTCATGGCCTCTTCGCGTAGCCGCTGCATGCCATAGCCATCGCCGATGGCGTAGAGGGCCTGCACGGCCATCAGCCGGTGGGCCTCTACGTCGTCGAGCCGGTAGACATCCACGAGCGAGGGCACGGCGGCCTTCAGCAAGACAAGATCGCTATGGAAGGTAGCTACGTAGATGATGTTCTTGAGCGTCCGGCCCCGCACCTCGTCGATGGGCGAATGCAGCGCATGGGCGAACTGTTGATCGATGTTGCTGATCCACGCCCTGCTGACCTTGAAGCGGCGCATCACGTTGAGGTTAGAGGCGAGCCCTGTGTCATCGTCCGGCGCTATCTCACTGAGGGCGGCCGCCAGGGTCACGGGCTCATCTTGCGCCACCGCGACGCTTGAGAAGGAGACGGTCAGCATCAAGGCAGCAATCATCAGGGCAAGACGGCGGGTAAAGCTGTTCAGTCCAGTCATGGGTTTCTCCGGTATTAGATGAAGAAGTCGGGCACCGCTGGCTACATAAGGCCCATCAAGCGATGCGGCGGTCAGAGCCGCTCACCCTTTACCACGGGAAAACGCATGCTGAGAAGGTCATCGCTGTACAACTTTTTCTCTCCCTGCTTCCAAACTGGGGTCTCCAAAACCCTCTTCACAAAAAAAGACACCCCCAGCGGAGGTGCCTTTTTACCTAATCATGGCGGTGCTTGTAGGAGGATTATGCCCTGCGTTCTGCTGCATGTGCTCGCGGGTCCGCACCAACAAAGGGGCTCCCGAAATGCGTCATGCTATGGGGCTCCGTCGCCAGCAGAAGGCGGCGCTTCGGTGTCGTCGAGATAGCGGATGAGCCTGTCGCCGCCGGGCAGGGCGCGGAGTTGATCCAGAAAGGCCTCTGCCTGCTCAAGGCCCTGCATGGCCTTCATAATCTCCTTGATCACCGGCAAGACCAGCCCCTTAGTAATTATACGGAATGAGTCCGTGCTAAACGCGACGGGCCGAACGGCTTTGCTCCGTTCAGCCCGTCGCGCTGTTCATTTATCCCCGATGCCTGCCTGATCTTCGCGACCAACTCTCCTCGCATTTGGGAGCTCACCTTCCGTACCTCATAGATCCGGCTGTTCACTCGAATTGGATCGTGGTCTGTACGTTTTCGAACCCCACGTTGACGCTTTTGAACTGGAACGAACGACCGTCTTCAAGCTCACCACGGGATACGATGTTGTGCGTACCGGGGCGCCCGGTCTGCGGAAACTGGAACACGTCCCTTTGGAAGCTGGCATAGCCGACCTGCAGCGACGACAAGCCGTTGAACTCGCTGATGGTCAGTTCGCCGTCCATGATCGCATCCTCGTACTCCGATAGCTGCACGAAATAGATCGGCACCGCGCCGAGCCCGCTATGCTCTGCCTTGAAGGGAACGTTCGGATTCGATAGATCGCGCAGCCATACCCTGCCTTCTATCGTGAGTTGACACCCGAAGACGTGCGGGATGTTGAACAACCCTGACACGAGATTATAATCGTCTGGAATACAGTCTGGATCACGCACGAACTCGATAGCCACCCACTCGCCGTCCGTGATGAGCGCTCCAAAGCCTCCTGCTGCCGTGCCAAAGCCTGTGGCATAAAGTGGCGGGCCGGGGTTTTCTGGTGATGGAAAATCCACGACGATCAGACCATTGCTGTTGGCGATCATCGGTGATATCGTAGCTGGTGCTGCCGAATCCTCGGCTGCGTCGGCCACCATGAGGGCCTCATCCGAGCAGCCGAGCAACAACGCCGTTCCGGTGATGAAGGCGAGCACGATTAAAAACAGTTCCGTAGCGCGCCGCAGACTGCCGATGTGTAGGTGCGTGGTCATGACGATACCTCTTTGGTTTGTGAAGAGTTGAATCCTGTGACGCGGTTTCGCAGACGCCTCTGTTGCTGCTCGATGGTTCGCTTCCACCGAAGAGCGCCTCGCACCCTCAGCCGGACCGTCTCCCCGTTGGAGAGCCAGAGCAGCAGCGAGTCGGCATCGAGTGCATCGGCCTGAAGCACCTGCTGCAAGAGGATCCGGCGGACGTAGCGCCCTCGCATATGCCAGCCGCTCAGTTCCAGCCGGTCTGCATAGAGACGCAGGCGGGCGCAGAGCAACGCCGGGTTGCGGAAGCGGAACCGGCCCGAGAGCACGGTATCCGGAGACGTAAGGCGCGGGATCATGCCGGTCTTGCGTTACGGTGTCGTAGGCTGCTGCGAATCGCAG